>JBAXND010000026.1 GCA_037133915.1 Bacteroidota bacterium | reverse complement strand
AGCCGGGCTTATGCTTCGGCTTCTTTCAAACTTTTACCGGACAACAGTGATTTTTAAATCATGTTTTTGTACATTTACGCAATATGTCCATTGTCCCTATCGGAAATACTCAACGAAAATACTATGGCTGTAAAAATATGCTATCATGAGGATATTAAAGTAGTTGAAACGGTTTATGTCGGACCGTTTCCTAAAGATGAACTGTTTAACTCCGTGACTCAAACACTCGAATTTGCACTGGAAAAGAATACCTTACTCTTGCTGGGCGACTGCAAAGGACTCAGCGATAACGGTTCATTGGTTGATATTTACAGCTTAGCAGAATACTATCTTACAATTTTCGAATCTCATAAATTCAAGGAAGCAATTATTTTGCCCGAGAATAAGGAAGCTGCGAAAAATCTGAAATTCTATGAAACTACCTGTATTAATCGAGGGTTCGATGTAAAGGTATTCAGCGACAGGGAAAGTGCTGTTTCCTGGCTAATTTCTGAAAATTGACCTGACTTCCGGCCTGAATGATTCCAGATCCTTATTTTCCCATCACCTGCCGCATGGTATTCCAATAACCTCTGCCGTAAGATACCAATATCTCCTCTCCTGCCGAAATATTGCGGGAGGCTTTAATAAAGGGTTCTCCGTTTACCAGCTCATATTTTGCATTGTTTCTCAAACCTTCAATACGGCACAAACCGGCCGCATCATTCGCATAACGCCCGTGCGCCGTTATTGTGTGCTGCGCATCAATGCATTTGTTTTTGGTGATAAATAAATAGTATCCGCCATAGCCCTCCTGCATGGAATTGCGTCGCTCACATTCTTTCCTGGAAATTTTTTCGCCATCGTATTTGACAATAAACTCACCCCTTTTAAAATCCCGCTCGGCCCATAATCCATCGCCCGCCATGGGTATCTGTGACTTTTTAATACTCAGCATTACTTTTTATTTAGATACGCAAAATTAGTAAACGCCAACGATATTGCCGCAATTATTCGATTCGTTTTTAAATTTTCGATACTAAAATACAGATGACCGGTAACGGCTCATTTCCTGAGATTCCCTTTGGAATCAACAAAAATTAACCAAATATCGCTTTCCCAGCTCGAAAAAGATTCGGAGTAGCCGATAATGGCAAAGCCTCCATCAGAAAGCGCCACAGCTGAAATACCGTAATCATTTTTCTTGCCGCCGAATGTTTTCTGCCAGCTCATTACACCATTTGACATTACTCTTACGATATACATATCAGATTCTCCCGAACCCGATGATTCAGTACTTCCAACGAGCAAAAAGCCACCGTCCTTCACTTTTACAATGCGCGAGAGCTCTTCGTTCTGTGCACCACCATACACCTTTGACCAAAGCACCTTGCCTGTGGCATCCAGTTTAAACAACCACATATCGCTTCCACCGGCACCCATGGAGCTCGTGGTTCCGCCAATCACAAAATTATCATTCGGCAGGCTTACCATGGCAACACCATAGTCCCAACCGGCACCCCCATAATTCTTTTCAGAAGTTTTTTTTCCGGTTTTATCCAGCTTCATCAGGTTTAGTTCCCAGCCCTTATCAACAGTATTTACGGTACTGAGCGCATACCATCCTCCTTTAGCAAAAGGTGCAATATCAGCCCCTAAATCTTCATTGGCACTGCCGTAATTCTGCTGCCACAACAGCTTACCGTCTTTATCTACTTTTATAATGTAGATGTCGTCTTTGGTCGCTCCCGATACATCTTTGTCATTACCAAATGACGACGACTGCCCTATCACCGTATATCCGCCATCGGCATCCTGAATCACCGAATTGCCATAGTCCAGAAAATTGCCTCCGTAATTGAACTGCCACAATATAGTACCCGAAGTATCAATTTTTATCAGATAGATATTTTCACTGATGGCGTTGAAATTTCCGGTACTCCCACAAATCAGTAACTTATTATCTTTTGTTTTAATAATGCGGCTTGCATAATCGGGGGCTTTTCCGCCATAGGTTTTTTCCCATCGCTTTTTGCCTGATTTATTTGTTTTAATAAGGTAAATGTCGTCTTCACCGCTCCCATATGAATTGGTCCGCCCCAGAATATAGAAACTGCCATCATCGTATTGTAAAATGTCGCGGGCTTCTTCTCCATTATCACCACCAAAGGTATATCCACTGGCCTTTTCGGGTGATGGAAGTTTATCTTTTACTTTCTTAATCCATGCGGAAAGGTCATTTTTTGCGGGACAATCGCTGCATCGAACAGCAACCATCAAGGCACTCATAGCCATTTCGTAATCTTCTGCATTATAGGATGAAATTGCATCTTTACGTGCTTTTTCGTAACAGGCTTTTTGCGCGTCAACGGAGCTGATGCAAATGAACAATGCAACTGCAGCAATAATTATACTTGGAGTCCTGATGGTCATAAAAAAGAAATTCACACTTCCGGCATCAAAAAAATGCCGATTAAAAAACATCCCGAAATTACAATTATTACAAATGCATGCAGGAAAATTATGATAAAACAGGTCTTTTAATCACTGACATTAAAATTTATGGCATGTTTTTTAACAATTTACTTATACGACAAAGCCAACAATGATTGAAAATTGTACTTTAAACCCTGCTAATACAGCAATAATGAGCAATTATTTTCCGTTCATTACAGGCAAATCGAGAAAAAAAGAATAATTTCAACCTGATTTTTTTGCCACAAACTGACAAATTGACGCGATTATGACTCTATTCAAGCGAACGATACAAATCATTCTTCTTATTTCCTTTTTATTTCCGGCGACCTTGTTTGCACAAAAATTCACCGTCAGCGGATTTGTGAAAGATGCTGCCTCCGGCGAATACCTGATAGGCGCCAATGTGTATATCAAGGAAATGATGAAAGGCACTACTACAAATTCATACGGGTTTTATTCACTTACCGTGGATAAAGGCGATTACAATCTCGTAGTCAGCTTTATAGGCTATTCTGATTATACCGAAAAAGTAAATCTTAATAAAGACTATAAATTGAACGCCACGCTTTCAGAAAAGGTGGTAACAACAAAGGAAGTGGTTATCACCGGCGAAAAGGCAGACCAGAACACCCAGAGTACTCAGGTCGGAAAATTTGAGATTCCGGTTGACCGGATTAAAAAGCTACCGGCAATTTTTGGTGAAGTTGATATTATTAAAACAATTCAACTCACTCCCGGCATCCAGAATGCAGGCGAAGGCAATACGGGCTTTTATGTTCGCGGTGGCGGTCCCGACCAAAACCTGATTCTGCTTGATGAAGCCGTGGTATATAATGCTTCTCACCTGCTTGGTTTTTTCTCTGTATTCAATGCCGATGCACTTAAAAATGTTGAATTAACCAAGGCCGGAATGCCTGCCAATTATGGTGGACGACTTGCTTCCGTGCTTGATATTTCTATGAAAGACGGGAACAATAAAGATTTTAATGTTGACGGAGGCATAGGGCTCATTTCTTCGCGCCTTACCATACAAGGACCTATACAAAAAGAAAAGAGTTCCTTCATGGTGTCTGGAAGGCGCACCTATATTGACCTTATTATGAAACCCTTTGTTGGTGCCGATAATCCATTTAAAAAAGGCGGTTATTATTTTTACGACCTGAATGCTAAAGTCAATTACATTTTTTCGGATAGAGACCGCCTCTACCTGAGCGGCTACTTCGGGCGCGATGTATTCAATCTTGCCGGCAGCACTTCTTTTAAAAATACCATTGACTGGGGAAATGCAACTTTTTCACTTCGGTATAATCATCTGTTCAATGATAAGCTCTTCTCGAATACTACACTCATTTACAGCAATTATAAATTCAACCTTTCGGCTGCACAAAATCTTTATGAAATGAAGCTGATGTCGGGCATCACCGACTATAACGGCAAGATGGATTTCACATGGCTGCCTTCGATAAGACATACGTTTAAGTTCGGCGGTAATTATGTTTTTCATGTAATGCAGCCAAGCAATGCTTCAGCAAAATCGGGCGAAACAGTATTTGACCTCGGTGGCTCGGTTAAGCTATACAGTCATGAAGCCGCTGCCTACATCAGCGATGATTTTGACCTTACCGAAACCATAAAAATTAATGCCGGGCTTCGTTACACATTCTTTGCTCAGGCAGGTCCATTCACACGTTACCAGCAGGACAATTTTGGTCAGATCAATGATACGATATATTACAAGCCCAATGAGATTGTAAAAACATATAATCATATAGAACCAAGGGTTTCTGTGAAGTTCGGAATTAATTCCAAATCGTCTATTAAAGCAAGCTTCACGCAGAATTACCAGTATATTCACCTTGCCTCCTACGCTTCAGTATCGCTGCCCACGGATATCTGGGTTCCCAGTTCATCAATCGTAAAACCCCAGTTCGGAACACAGTACTCACTTGGTTATTTCCGGAATTTCCACAAAAATATGTGGGAAACTTCAGTTGAGTTCTATTACAAACAAATGAAAAATCAGATAGAATTCAAAGAGGGAAGCACCCCCGAAGATAATCTGAAGAATAATACCGACAACAACTTCACTTTTGGCAACGGAAAATCATATGGCGGTGAAGTTTTCATTAAGAAACGTACAGGTAAAACAACCGGATGGATTGGCTACACTCTTTCGTGGACCACGCGCAAATTTCCGGATATTAATCAGAGTAAAGAATACTACGCAAAGTACGACCGCCGCCATGATGTTTCTATTGTAATTACACAGGAAATCGGGAAACGGCTCTCAATTTCAGCGGTGTGGGTATATGCCACAGGCAATGCCATCACACTTCCGCTGTCACGGTATTTCCTTTCCGGAAATATCATCAATGAATACAGCGCGCGCAATGAATTCAGAATGCCGGCATATCACCGCCTGGACATCTCGGCTAACTATACATTTAAAACGAAAAAACGTTTTGAAAACAGTCTGAATTTATCTGTTTATAACGTCTACAGCAGAATGAACCCGTATTACATTTATTTTGAAACAACGGGCGACCTGACAAACTTCAATCTGCAAACGCAGGCGAAACAGGTTTCTCTGTTCCCGATCATACCATCAATTACATGGAATTTCAGTTATTAAAATGGAAACGAAAATGAAAAAAATATTTTTTCTCGCCCCGGTATTTATTATTGTGCTTTTGTCATCATGCACAAAAAATATAGACTTCACCTTGCCGAAAGTAGAACAGAAAATTGTTGTGGAAGGCTGGATTGAACAGAATCAGACAGCCACAGTAATAGTTACACGCAGCTCGCCCTATTTCGACCCTATTGATTCAGCATCATTGATCCATAGTATTGTAACGGATGCTGTAGTAAAAGTAAGTGACGGAACGAACACTGAAACGTTGATTCTCACTGTCAGCCCAACGATGTATCCGTTCATTATGTATCAGGGCAGCACATTAAAAGGCGTGGTTGGCAAAACATATACGCTCACGGTTGAAGCCGACGGAAAGACTTACACGGCGCATACCAGCATCCCCGAAGTGGTATATCTCGACAGCGTTTGGTTTGCGCCAGACCCAAGCCATGGCGACAGTCTGGGTTTTGTGAATGCTACCGGTTTTGATAACGGCGCTACCACGGATTATTACCGCATTTTCACCAAGCGGCTTCATAAAGACCAAGGGTTTGTACCCATCTCAGGCTCTGTATGGGACGATAAATTTTTTAACGGACAGAAATTTAATTTTACGCTTTATCGCGGCTCGGCAAGCAATTTAACTCAGGATAGTATCGGACGCGGAGGCTCTCATTTCAGTGTTGGAGATACCGTAATATCGCGCCTTTGCCACATAGATGTGGAAAGCTACCTTTTCTGGCGCAGTGCCGAACGGGAAATAATGGGAGGTGCGAATCCATTTTCATCAACAACTACCATTCCGACTAATATTGATAACGGAGGATTGGGAATCTGGTGGGGATTTGGAGCAAGCTATGATACGGTAATTTGCAGGAAGTAATAACTATAAAGTAAGAATTATAATCAAATGTCCGTGCGTGTCGGAATGAATTGAACAAAATTGCTATATTGTTAAATTATTGACCATTAATTGTTTTTTTTTGACTTACGACTAATTACTTACGACTAATTTTAAAATATGAATCCGGAAAAAGTAAGATGCCTGATTATCGGTTCAGGACCCGCAGGATACACTGCAGCAATATACGCGGCACGCGCCGAACTCAAACCTGTTATGTACCAGGGCCTTCAGCCGGGCGGCCAGCTCACCACCACTACCGAAGTTGACAATTTCCCGGGATATCCCGATGGCGTTGACGGCAACCAGATGATGGAAGATATGCACAAGCAGGCAGCGCGCTTTGGCACCGATATTCGTTTTGGAATCATTAGTAAAGTTGATTTTTCGCAGCGTCCGTTCAAAGTATGGGCCGACGAAAGTACGCTTATAGAAGCTGAATCGGTTATTATTGCGACAGGTGCCACTGCTAAATGGCTTGGGATTGAGTCTGAACAGCGCATGCGCGGATACGGCGTTTCGGCCTGCGCCACCTGCGACGGATTTTTCTTCCGTGGTAAAGATGTTGCAATTGTTGGCGGAGGCGATACGGCAGCCGAAGAAGCTACCTACCTCTCTAAATTGTGTAATAAAGTTTATCTCATACACCGCCGCAACGAACTCAGGGCATCGAAAGCCATGCAGACAAAAGTGTTCGCTACCAAAAATATTGAAACGGTATTTGAACATGTACCTGTTGAAGTTACCGGCGACAAAGGCGTTGATGGCGTTGTAGTGCAAAACGTAAAAACCGGAGAAACAAAAAAACTGGATGTTACCGGCTTTTTTGTTGCTATTGGTCATACTCCAAACTCTGAATTGTTCAAGGGTCAGCTGGAGCTGGATGAAATGGGATATGTAAAAACGATTCCGGGCTCAACAAAAACAACTATTGAAGGCGTATTTGCCGCGGGCGATATTCAGGATCACATTTACAGGCAGGGAATTACGGCTGCAGGCAGCGGCTGCATGGCAGCGATTGAAGCAGAACGTTTTCTGGCGTCTGTTTAAACCGTCGATTTTCAGAGCGCTTCCGGCACAACGTGGTTTAAGAAGTCATTGTAAGGCTTCATTAACTTGAACATTTTCACCACATACTTAACAAGTTCCTTCTGCGTCATGGCAGACGGGTCATAGAAGTGCATCATGTTATAGCTCTTCAATTTCAGAAGTTCAATATGTTCAAAATCTTTTGGGAAATCCTTGGGCGCATTTACTAATTTCTCCCCGTCAATTTCACCAAAATATTTTTTGAATTGCTTATCATTTATCAATTTCAAATAAACATCCGTATTGTACAAAATCTCGCTGCGGATAGCTTTCAACAAAGGCGCTTCGGGCATCCAGATACCGCCGGCAAGAAAACAGCCGCCCGGTTCAAAATGCAAATAATAACCGGCATAATTGGGTCCTCCTCTCCCGCCTTTGCGGATAATGGCACCCATATTTGTTTTATAAGGGGTTTTATCATGCGAAAAACGAACGTCTTTATAAATCCTAAAAACGCAATCTTTGGGAGTAGTGAATTTAATATCGGAATCAAATACAGAAATTTCTTTCAGCAGCTCTGCGACAATAACATCAACTTCTGTTTTAGCAGCCTCATACTTTGACTTATTAAGCTGAAACCATTCACGGTTATTATTGGCAGCCAGTTTTTTCAGGAAATCAAGAATATCTTTTACCATAATGTCAATATTTATAACAAAAGTAAAACAAAATTCGGGTCTGAAGCAAAAAGCAAATAATGTAATAAGTCAAGAATGGATTAAGCCATTACTCATCAATTTTAGTACTTTTACAGGCATAATACTTAATATTATGAAGCTCACGAAATATTTGTTGATTCTACTGATTTTCTGCACGCTTTCTGTAAATGCGCAGCAGAATTACCGTGTATTCTTCCGCGATAAAGACGGCAGTACATTTGATCCATATTCCTACTTCGATGCAAAAGCCATTGAAAGACGCATTGTAAATAACATTTCACTTTACGACATCACCGACTTCCCTGTGAACGAAAATTATATTTCGCAAGTATCGTCTGTGGCTGATTCAGTGTTGTTTGTATCAAGGTGGTTCAATATGGCCTATGTGGATGCGACTGTATCACAAATTGAAAAAATAAAAGAATTTTCATTCGTTACAACAGTTGAACCGGTTCTTGGTTCTATGGTTCCGGCCATGATAAATCCGGAGGCAGATTATGATTCGGTTCTTAGCTCAGAAGAATCTGTGATGCTGATAAACCAGACAGCCCGCATGGGTGGCGAACTGTTCACGCAAAAAAATATCGATGGAAAAGGATTGCGTATTGCAATCTTCGATGCAGGTTTTCCAACAGTTGACGTGAATCCCGCTTTTGAGCATATCCGCCGCGACGGACGCATTTTAAAAACATGGGATTTTACCCGTAATAAAGAATTTGTTTACTCCTTCAACTCACACGGCTGTATGGTCATGTCGTGTATCGGAGGTATGATAAACGGTCGTAAGATTGGATTGGCAACAGGTGCAGAATTCATGCTGGCTCGCACAGAAGTCAATTCAGAACCCTATTCGGAAGAAAAAAACTGGCTTGCTGCCGTTGAATGGGCCGATAAGAATGGCGCCGACATTATCAACAGCTCGCTGGGTTACACTTTTAACCGATACTTCAACGACCAAATGGACGGTAAAACAAGCCTTGTGGCGAGAGCTGCAAATCTGGCCGCACGCAAAGGCATTCTTGTTATCAACGCCGCCGGAAACGAAGGCAGCAGTAAATGGAAATTTATCGGAACACCGGCCGATGCCGACAGTATTATTTCTGCAGGAGGTATTGATCCGGATACGGATTATCATATCTCATTCAGTTCGTATGGCCCTACCTCCGACAAAAGAATGAAACCGAATATCTCTGCATATGGCTCGGTGATAGCGGCCGGAAAAACCGGTTTATCCAATGTTCAGGGAACTTCATTTGCCAGTCCGCTCATTGCAGGATTTGCAGCATGTGCATGGCAGGTTCACCGCGACCGTACCAATATGCAAATGTTTGATGAGCTCCAGAAATCAGGCGACCTTTATCCCTATTTTGATTACGCTCACGGTTATGGCGTTCCGCAGGCATCGTGGTTCGTCAATGGAAAAACAAACGCATTGCCAACCTTCAACATCACAACAGTTGACAGCAATCTTGTCATTGTAACTGACACAATTAATGATAATCACTGGCCCGGCAAACAAGGGTTATTGTATTACAAAATCTCAGATTCAAAAGGGTTCATAGAAGAATACTACGTAATTTCCGTTTATCAGCAGGAAGCACTTAAGATACCCTTGAAAAAATATTCAAAAGGAAAAACGCTGACCGTTTTCTACAGAGGTTATGCAAAAGAATTTACATTTTAAATAATCATTTCAATTATGAAAAAGCTCACACTGCTCATAGCCATCATTGCAATAAATTTTACGATTACTGCGCAGACAGTAGTAATGAAACAGAATGTACTTGCTGATTCTGCCAAATCACATTTTGGTCCGAATCAACGCAATTACCTCAACGGTTTTATCAGTTTCGGATTTGTTCTCGGATCTTCAGAGAACGCCGGAAGTGCAGTAAACTACGGTATTTCTAATCATTTTGACATTGGTATCCGTTATAAACTCAAGCTGTGCAACCATTATGCGCTCGGAGCAGAAGTTTCATACAATATGCATTCTTACAATCTGAAACAGGAAAAAGAAAAAACATTTCCTGACACCGTAATACACAAGAAAGAAAGCTATACCGACCACGCTGTTGAATTGGGAATTTTTCAACGCATCAATTATGGCCGCAGAGGGAACTATATGGGCAACTATATTGATATGGGCGCTTACGGAAGCTATACTTTTTCGGCAGTGAATTTCACAAAAGACAAACTTGACAACGGCAATCTGGTTCGCACAAAAATTTCGCATCTGAATTATTATGAGCCGCTGGGTTACGGATTCTTCGCTCGTTTAGGATTCAACCGTTATATAATCTATGCCAAATACCGCATGACAGATATTTTTGTAAAATCCTGCCCTTACCCCGAACTGCCGCGCTTTGTAGCAGGCATTCAGATTGGCCTTCATAAATAAATACAGGTATGAGAACAAAAAGGATGCTGACTGATGCTGAAAGTATCAGGAAGATTATTGATAAATGTGATGTGTGTTTTGTAGGTATGAGCGACGCTCATAATATGCCTTACGTACTCCCGTTTAACTTTGGATTTGACGGTAGTTACATTTACCTGCATTCAGCCAAAGAAGGGCACAAAATGGATATTCTGCACGCTAATCCTAAAGTGTCTGTTGCATTCAGTACCGACCATGAAATAGGTTTTCAAAACAAAGATGTTGCCTGCAGTTACCTTATGAAATATCGCAGTGTGGTAGCTTTCGGACATGTTGAGTTTATTGAAGACCCCGATTTAAAAAAAGAGGCATTAAACATCATGATGAAGAAATATACCGGTCGTGAGTTTCCCTATGGTATGCCGTCAGTACTTGAAGTTGAATGTTACCGGGTAGTCATCGAAAAGATTACCGGTAAAGAATATGGCTATTAGAAACTTATGAGTTCTCTTTCTCAGATTTAACATCGGATTTACTCCATTTCGCCCCTTGTCGTATTGATTTTTATCAGTACGGGCGGCTCAAATTATAATCACAATTGCTTGTTGATTTGGAATGGTTATTGTAAATTTGTCCTATCTATTTTATAGGATTGATAGGATTCAATAAAAACCATTTTAAAAACATAACCATGAAAACAAGAATTCTGATTATTTCAATGCTTGTCCCTTTTATGCTTTTGGGTCATTCGGTAAGTGTTGTTAAAACATTTAAAGTAGACAAAGCCAAAACAACAGTGACCGTATCGGGCACATCAAACCTGCATGACTGGGAAAGCAAGGTCACGAATTTTGATGGCAACCTCGAAGCCGTAATCGGCCCCAATAACCTGATTGACCAGATTAACACGCTGACAGTAAATTTTTACTCGAATAGTTTCAGAAGCGGAAAAGACGGCATGGATGAAAAAACATTTACGGCCCTTAAGACCGACAAATTCTCGGCAATTTCATTTAAACTGCTGGAAATAAAAGAGAAAAAAATGGTGAGCAAAGTTCAGCAGTTGGTTGCATCGGGTAACCTAACCATTAGCGGTGTTACAAAAAAAATAGACCTGACAGTGCTCAGCTTTGTCGGAACCAACGGCGAAGTATATTTTCAGGGCAACAAACAAATAGACATGACAGAGTACGGTATTACACCGCCCGAAGCATTGTTCGGTACTGTTAAAGCCGGCAAACTGGTGACAGCAAATTTTAAAATGTATTTCCAATAGATTAAAAAAAGAGGGAAACAGCCATGAATACATCATCCCCAAAAAGAAATGTGTTCCGTTTCTCCTTCCGGAGAACAGGGTTATTCTTTTCGTCAGCGATACTGCTATCATTGCTGACGTGCTCTTTCCCCTTACGGGCAGGGAACGATCCGCTTCCAATCAGCGCATTTATTTGTAATGGCATCGATCTCTCAATCAGTGTTGAAACCAATGTTGAAGGGTTTACCTGTGACTATGCAAATCAAATCAACGATACGCTGGATGCCTCGCTAACCCGTACAGGCGATAAATACGACCTTCACTGCCGTCAGTTTAATATTCCTATAAAACTGATAGACTGCCACAGCCCAATGATGAACAGCGATCTTCAGGAAATGCTGAACGCGAATATTTATCCGTCCATCTTAATAAGCACTAACAATTTTGTATTGGATAGAAATCTTATTAAAGGTGGCTCAGGAGCTCTCACCATCAATATTGACGGCAAAGACAAGGTATATAAAGTCGCGCTCAAGAGTTTTGTTCGCAATAATGATCTCATGGTAAGCGGTCGCCTCACCATTGACCTGAACGATTATCAGATCTCCACTCCTACTAAATTCTTCGGCCTCGTGAAAGTTTCCAGCGTAATTGATATTGATTTCAACTTACTGTTCAAGCTCTACCGTTCACCGGCCTTATCCAGTGTGAATCACTGATTTTTGATTAAGCTGTATGACATTTTAATACTTTTATATCACCGGAAACAGGTGTTCGAAAATATATGCGATATAAACGTTAAATTATTATTATGAAGGCAAAACCAATGTGGATGCGTATTACCTATATAATTAGTGTAGTAGTATTTCTTCTTGGAACATTAGATCCAATGGAAGGTTCAGTACTTATTGCCGCCGGCTCAATTCTTATGGCCGTAATTACAGCACTTGCTCACGACAGGCACCGCAAACTTTTTATGACATCAATGATAATGATTGTAATCGGAGTATTCTTTCTGTTCTACTTCTCCTCATTAGGTGGTTTTGGAGGCACTTCAGATCTTTCATGGTGGTGGGCACTTTTGATACTCCCTTATCCGTTAGGCTGGTTGTTAACGATTGTTACATTGATTGTACGACTGTTTAAAAAACGACCGTCATCAGAAAAAATTGAGCAGGCAAAAAATTAAGCGGGTGAAATTCCGGATTTCTTTATCAATTCCGGAAACCCGACTAAATCATCTGCTGCTATAGCAATGCCTTTATCGAGCAGGCTCTGAAGGCTTACTTCCCTCATAAAAGAAATAATATTCATATTAAGCTTGGTCCAGAATATTTTTGACGAACATCCTGAGTGACCTTCACACACAACACAGGTTTGCGACAGGCATTCCACAATACAGATGCCCGGTTCAAAGGCATTATGAATATCGTACATACTTATTTCACCTGCAGGGCGTGCAAGCTGGTAACCGCTTTTCTTGCCACGGGCATTTATAATTAGCCCGGCAACTTTCAACGCATGTATTATATGATCAAGGTATTTGACTGAGATTCCCTGATGGATAGAAATATCCTTCTGAAGAATACCTTCGCCCGGAGTGCAGCCCGCTATCTCAAGCATGGTGCGTATTCCGTATCGTGTCTTTGAATTGAATTTCATCTGACGAAGGATCGGTAAGTATTGATTCAATATTTCAACAGAAAAAGAAAAGAAAAAAGGGACTGCCACGACAAACTTTTCCCTAAGCAAACCTGATTTCAACTCCCTAAAACGAACCGTGCTGTCACACAGTGACAACACGGTTTCGGATTATCATCTATCAGATAGATTCATGACAGTCCCGGATCAATAATTTAGAAAGAGATACCTGCTTCTACCATCAGGCCTTTGAATCCGGCAGCACCGGGACCATAGTTGGCATAACCGGTCTTATCTTTATTGAAGTTTTTGTAATCCTGAATTACGTATTCCACTTTTGCAATTACATTAGGAGTAATTTTCCAGCCGGCAGCAGCCTGAATGCGGCTTGTGCTCATTTTGTCCATGGCAGGAACAGTACCCACAGCATCGGTTGCATTACGCGAAACTACATTATAGCGACCACCAACATAGAATTGCTTTTGTCCGCCAAAATAGTACAGACCCTGAATGTTCATGTGGGTGAAAGAATATTTACGGGCAGGAGTAACTACACCGGTAGGGCTTGTTACTTCAAAACCTGTATTCCCATTGGCCATTTCATAGGTTCCGAACAGTTCAAAGCCATATATCCATGCATACAGATTTCCCATAATTGAAGTATTCTTGGTGAAGCTTCCCGGACCAAAATATCCGTTGGTAACATTGGCTGTGATATCATATGCAGGAGATGTTCCGAGGCTTTGTTTGTTCATCACGAGAAAATAACGTGAACCAGCGCGGTCGCCGGCATAAAGGGTTCCACCATGGGTATCTGAACACAGATAACCGGAAACTGAGGGACGAATTCTGATTTTTTCAGTTAATTTTTTATCATAAGCCAGTTTAAAATAGTAAGCCATTTCACGACCCATATTGTAAGGATCCCAGCTTTTTGTCGTTGCGTTGTATCCGCCTAAGGCAGGTTTGAGGTTACCGCTTGTTGCGGCAGCCATTGCTGTAATTCCTTTCCAGCGGAAATATAATTCAGCGGCGGGAGCTGTTGTGAAACCGTCAAGGATGTAATTACCCACAAACGGATTATTGATAACACGACCGTTATCAGACCTGTAAAAATGGTCATCGCCGTAGTTAAGTTCCATCACACCTACTTTAAGTGTGAGATACTTCATTATATTATCAACTGTTTGCGATTTGAAAAACGGCAATGCATCAACCAGCAGATATCCGCCTTTTACCCATGATTCGTTGTGATGACGGGCTGCCAGATAAGTTACCAGATTTACTTTGATACCCGGAGCCAATTCACTTTCAACGGTGAGGTTGGCAGCAGGAAGGTTGATGTTTCCACCAAGAGGAATGAGCAACGAGTCAGCATGATGCTGTAATGATTGAAATTGAAGCGCAAAATCTGCACCTACGCGAACTTTCAATTTTGTAAATGCAGCAGGATTTTGTTTGGCCTCTTCAAAGACCTTGTCCCATGCTTTAAGTGAATCCTGACCAAAGGCCACTGCTGCGTAAACTGTCGCAACAAAAACAAAGATTAGTTTTTTCATGTTGTTTGAGATTGGTTTGTTATTAATTTACACTACTTATCCTATCATATTTGTAGGACAAAAGTAATGGCAACAACAAAGCAAAGCAACATTGCGTTCAACTATTTTTAAGGAAACTGATTTATATTAGTTTTAAGAGTACGCAGGTAGAAAGCAAAAAATATGAAAGCAATATTTCCATCAATGAAAAAATTTCATTTATAATCAATAGAAAGGCAGTATGCGAGCATTTTATAAGTACAGACTGGAGTTGCATAGCGTAAAAACATTAAAGTCCTTGAATTTAGAAAAAGAGCTAATTTTGCGGAATAGAATCCTATAAACTCAAAGGTGTAAGTCAAATAAATGCAATTATAAAAAAGAAGGCTATGCAGATCAATACTAAAATCCGTTACGGAATGCGCACCATGATTGAATTAGGTCTCGATAAAAAAAAAGAAGGCGTATTCCAGAAAGACATCGCCAGGAATCAGGATCTTTCAGAAAAATATCTTGACAGCATAATCTCATCTTTGAAAACCGCCGGTCTTATCCGCAACACCAGCGGCAAAAAGAGTGGATACGTTCTCAACCGCCCTGCAGGTAAAATAAGCGTGTATGATATCTACAGAGCCTTTGAACAGCCCGTGCTCATACCATGTATCTGCGACGATGATTTTTGCAAACGTACGGTTGTTTGTGCTGCAAAAAAATACTGGTCAGGTTTGAATGAGAGTATTGTCAGGCATATGAAAAAAGAAACACTTGCGCGTCTTGTTCGCGAAACCGCAATCATGGCAGCAAATGCAAAGTAAATGCGGAAATAATTGCTTACCTTTGCATTAAGACACCACGCAGGTTTCTGTTTACCACTAAATTTTAAAATATTTTGCAGTTTAAAGAATTGAATCTTGATTCCCGTTTGCTCGAAGGAATTGATGCAATAGGTTTTAATGAAACCACTCCCATTCAAGAGCAAGCCATTCCTCCGATACTTGCAGGTAAAGATATCATTGGTTCCGCGCAGACTGGCACCGGAAAAACAGCAGCGTTTCTGCTTCCAATTATCAACAACATCATTACTACTGAACAGAAGAACAGCATCAAAGCGCTGGTAATTGTACCCACACGCGAATTAGCCTCCCAGATTGACCAGCAACTTGAGGGGTTTTCATACTTCACGCCCATTAGCTCAGTGGCCATATACGGCGGTACCGATGGTGCAGCTTTCTCGCGTGAACGGCAGGCACTGGCCGAAGGCGCGGATATTGTAATTTGCACTCCCGGTCGTATGATTGCTCATTTAAATATGGGCAATGTGAGTCTCAGCGGACTGAAATATTTAGTTTTGGATGAAGCCGACCGCATGCTCGACATGGGCTTTTTCGAAGACATTATGCAGATAATTTCTTACTTGCCCAAAGAAAGGCAGAATCTCATGTTTGCGGCAACCATGCCCAAAGAAATCCGAGACCTGGCCCGCAAAATTCTGGTTGATCCTGTTGAAATAAGTATTGCCATCAGCAAACCATCGGAACGCGTTTTACAGGGCGCTTATGTTGTTTATGAAACACAAAAAATTCCTTTGCTGCTGAGCTTGCTGAGTGCACGCAAGCTGCAGAGTATACTAATATTCTGCTCAACAAAGAGCAGTACCAAAATCCTGAATCGCGAACTTAGGAAAACAGGGCTTGCTGTAAGTGATATCCATTCCGATCTCACACAGGATGAGCGTGAACAGGTGTTGCTTGATTTCAGAAACCGCAAGCTTAATATTCTGGTAGCTACCGATATTCTTTCACGCGGTATCGATATTGAAGATATTGACCTTGTTATTAATTACGATGTACCGAACGATGGAGAAGATTATATACACCGCATAGGACGCACTGCCCGTGCGGCATCCGAAGGTGTTGCACTCACTTTTATCAATGACAATTCGATGGGGCGCTTCGGTATTATTGAGCGCTTGCTTGGCTCAGCTGTTTTTAAAATACCTGTCCCTGCTGAATTTGGTGAAGCGCCCGTCTATAATCCTGATAAGAAAAGTGGTGGATTTAAAAGAGGAAACGCCGGAAAAAAGCCTTCCTTCAGGCATTCCCGGCGTTAACCATCCAATTACTATTAACCCTATTTTTCCTGAGCGTTGATGCCCGTTGTATTTTTAATCAAAGGTAAAATACCGGCCATATCACCAATTACGTTTACCAGATCTGAGCCTGCCGGTACAACAATTTTTGCATTGTTTTGTAGCGATGTTTCAAGCGCCTGCAGCTTACGCAGAATCTGGGCATTGCCAATAAAATACTTTTCGGCGGCTTCATTTACCAGCCTTATTGCTTCAGAATCACCTTCAGCCTGAAGAATGCGAGCCTGCTTCACGCCTTCGGCTTCTTTAATTTTGGCGCGTTTCTCACCGTCGGCCACCGTTTCCCGGGCTGTTGCATAGTCGATAGCAGCAATCTTTTCATTTTCCGCCTTCACAACTTTATTCATCGTTTCCTGAACATCCTTGGGAGGGTCAATTTCCTTGAGCTCTGTGCGTACAATATCAATGCCCCAACTTTTTGTTTCGTCGCAAAGCGTACGATGCAGCTCTGCATTAATCTTACCGCGTTCGCTGTTAGCCGATTTCAGCGTGAGCGTACCAATAATATTTCTGAGTGTTGTACGTGCCAGATTCACAATTTGCCACTGGTAACGGTTCACGTTATACAGCGAATTCTTCACACTCTCCTCATCACCTTTCACTCTGAAATACACCTGTGCATCCACCCGCGCATTCAGATTATCATTCGTGATTATTTCCTGAGGTTCAGCATCCACCATCTGCTCAGTAGTGTTTACCTGATACAATTTTTCGATGCCCAATGGAATTATCAGATGAAATCCGGGTTCGGCAAAGCGGTTGTACTTTCCTAACCTTTCAATGAGTCCACGATGGGTAGGTCTGATTATCCTGATTCCCATAAGCAGTATCAGAATCACCGGTACTGCAATATACAGTGCTATTAACATATTAGACTTTTTTTTGATCTATTAATATTCTATTTCCGTAAAGGTAGGTCAAAATACGAAATAAAACGCAAAATGATTTACATCTGAGACGACCTGAAAAAATCGTTTCGTGACAGAAATCTGCGTTCTGAGAATTTAAAAAGCAGTTGCATCAGAAATCCGGCCAATGTGCCGGCAAACGCACCGCAGAGCACATCGCCTGCAAAATGAACACCCAGATAGATACGGGTATAAGCAATAAATGACACGCAAAGCAGGGTAATGGGTGTGAAATATTTGATTTTTTTGCCAAGCAAACCAATCAGGAAAACCCCTATAGCAAAAAAGTTGGTTGCATGAGATGATGTAAAGCTATATCCACCACTTCTGTAATTACCAACAATGTGAATCATATTATTAATGTGGGAATCTGAGCATGGGCGTATCCGCATGAAAACATTCTTGAACAGATTGGACGATACCTGATCGGTTATAGCAATCAGTAATGCAGCAAACAGCAGAATTATAATGGTTTGTTTGCCGTAATATTTTACAAGTAACGCCAGTATTAACACATAAAGCGGCAGCCAGTTCATGCCATTGGTGCACCACATCATAAGGTTGTCAAGACACGGGCAATGAAGGCTGTTTAAGAACAGCGTTACCCGGATGTCCAGTTGTTCAAGGTGATGCAGCATAGTTTAATTTCAGAAATCGGGAGCCGGTTTATTGAGTTCTTTCCATATTAAATCTTTCAGTTTGCTGATACCCATTCCGGTAATGGAAGAAATAAGCACTGAAGTTATCTTTGGAAGGGTTTTCTTAACCTCCGCAAGCAGAGTTTCATCAAGCATATCGCATTTGGTAACAGCAAGCAGACGTGGTTTGTCCAGCAGTTCGGGATTAAATTCCGAAAGCTCATTCAGCAATATTTTATACTCTTTTTTGATGTCTGCCGAATCAACAGGAATCATGAAAAGCAAGATGGAGTTCCGTTCAATATGCCTGAGAAATCTCAAACCAATGCCACGACCTTCATGCGCACCTTCAATAATACCCGGAATATCAGCCATCACAAACGACTTATCTTCTTTGTATTTTACAATTCCCAGATTGGGGACCAGTGTTGTGAAGGGATAATCGGCAATTTCGGGTTTAGCGGCTGAAACAACAGACAGCAATGTTGATTTTCCGGCATTGGGAAAGCCTACTAAACCAACATCTGCAAGAATTTTCAGTTCCAGAATTTTCCATACTTCCTGGCCAGGCTCGCCCGGTTGTGCATAGCGCGGAGTCTGGTTCGTGGCTGTTTTAAAATGAGAATTTCCCTGTCCGCCCCTGCCACCGGGGACAATGATGCGGAGTTCGCCATCGCTTACAATTTCAAAATCTATTTCACCGGTTTCCGCATCCCGGGCAACAGTACCCAGAGGCACATCCAGAATCACGTCGTCGCCATAAGCGCCGCTGCTGTTGTGTTTACTGCCATGAGCACCATGACCTGCAACAACATGCTTGGTATATTTAAGGTGTATGAGTGTCCAAAATTGCGCATTACCGCGAAGAATGATGTGTCCTCCCCGACCGCCGTCACCACCGTCGGGTCCGCCTTTGGGTATATATTTTTCACGACGGAGATGGGAAGACCCACCACCGCCATTGCCGCTGCGGCAACAAATCTTCACATAATCGACAAAATTTGAGTCGGACATTACAGAGCCTTTCGGGAATGAAAACAGTCAGTAAAAATATCACATAAGCCGCACTTAGCAACGGCTTTAAATACTAATTCAGGCTGATATTGTTTTTACTTATGAAATTATCAATTGCGCTGCTGATTGCTCCAAAAACTTCTTCAACAGTACCCATTCCGTTGATGCGTAACAGCTTTCCCTGTTCTGCATAATAATCCAAAAGCGGCAAGGTTTGAGTATTGTAAACAACGATTCTTTTGCGAATCACTTCAACATTATCGTCGGTGCGGTTTGAGTGTGCGCTGCGTATTTTTATTCTGTTGAAAAGTTCTTCTTCGGTAACATCAAGATAAAGCACCATAGAGATGGGAATACTTTTATGATTGAGTACGCTGTCGAGCGTGCCGGCCTGAGTGATGTTACGCGGAAAACCGTCGAAAATAAACCCGTTAGGATTGGTATGACGGGACGCGCGGTAGTAAAGATTTTTGAAGATTACACTATCGGGAACCAACAAACCGTCGTCAATATACTGTTTGGCAAGTTTACCTATTTCGCTGCCAGCTTTAATCTCTTCGCGCATGATATCGCCCGTTGAAAGATGCACCAAGCGGTATTTATTAATAATATTCTCAGATTGAGTTCCTTTGCCTGTGCCGGGAGCACCAAAAATGATTATGTTTAACATAAATTATAAGGAGGGTTAGTGGTTATTTCAGTATTTTATAAAAATCGTCAGGAAAAAACTATTCAGGTATTATTTTATACACGTCTTTCAGGTTACGTCCCAAACCATCGTAATCAAGACCATAGCCAACAATGAAATCATTCGGAATGCGGATGCCGACATAATGAATGTCGAATACCTTAATGAGCGCATCCGGTTTAAGAAGGAAGGTGGCAATGCGGATATCGGCAGGTCCGAATTTATTCAACTGCTCCAGCATATGCTCCATAGTAATGCCTGTATCTATAATATCTTCAAGTATTACAACATGCCTGCCTTTCAGGTCTTCATTCAGACCTATTAACTGTTTCACTTGATTTGTGGTAGAAGTGCCCGAGTAGGACGCCAGTTTCACAAATGAAACTTCGCAATCCATATCTAATTTTTTAAGCAAATCCGACGCGAACATAAAAGCACCGTTGAGGATTACAAGAAAGACCGGAGTTTTGCCATTCATGTCATTCGTTATTTCTTCTGCGACTCTGGCGATGGACTTCTGAATTTCCTCAGATGGAATTGATAATGAGAAGGATTTATCCTTCAGTGTTATGTTCGTCATATACCGGAAAATGAATTAGAGAGGTCAAAAATACAAAATATAGTCCGTAACCGTTTTAGTAAGCCATAATAATTTTATATTTGCGGATAGAAATTGCAGGGGCATTTTCCTGTAGTTAAAACATAATGTGAGCAACCTCAGAACATTACAAAATCAGGATGTTTATAAAGTGTCAATAAAAAGTTGAAATAAATTTATTTTTTTTAATTGTTCAATAAAAAATCGTGAAATGAAGGTTCGTTTATTAGCATTGATTTTGGGGATACTGATGGTATCCAACGTATGGGGACAGAAAGAGAACTCCAGTATTGGCGGGCGGTCTGCAGGCATGGGCAATGCTTCTGTAACGTTTACCGACTTGTGGTCGGCGCATAATAATCAGGCAGGAATGGCATATGCCAAAACCATGGCCGCCGGCGTTTATTACGAAAACCGGTTTTTGATGAAAGAAATGGGGCTCAAGGCTGTTACATTTGTGCTGCCCGTTAAAAAAAGTGGCGTTTTTGGCATCAATTACTCCAATTTCGGTTACAACCTTTACAACGAAAATAAAGTGGGTCTTGCTTACGCGATGTCTTTTGGTGAGCGCGTATCGGCCGGTGTACAACTTGACTACATCTATACTCACATTGCTGAAAACTACGGTAACAGAGGCGCTTTCACATTTGAAGTCGGCGTGAGGGCTGTGCTTGTCAAGAATCTGGTGTTTGCTGCACATATATTTAATCCGATGCGCGCTAAAACATCAAAATATACGGACGAGCGCATTCCGTCTATCATTAAAGGCGGCTTATCTTACACTTTCTCCGAAAAAGCTATGATAAGTGCGGAAGTTGAAAAAGACATCAATTATAAAGCAGTAGTGAAGGCAGGTGCAGAATACCATATAGTAAAACCGCTTTACGTCCGTATAGGAATTGGCACATCACCATTAGTTAATACAGTGGGCGTAGGTCTTGAACTCTACAATTTTAAAATAGACGTTGCAGCAATGAGGCATCCGGTTCTTGGATATTCGCCGCAGGTTTCATTATCATATAATTTCGGCGGCAGTTCCAATGCACCACAAAAATCCTCAAACTAATTCGAAAAATATCAGAAAATGCACAACGCACTAAGATTTCAAAAAATATTCTGGATACTGATCTTTTTCCTCATCTTTTCTGTCAGGGGATTTGCTCAGGAACTGGAACCGCAGACCGAACAGGAAAAGGAACAGAAAATAGAAGGAGTGGCAGAACAAACAGACGCCGAGCTTGACTATAACGACCTTCTGCAAGATATTGAATACTACCAAAAACACAAAATCAATCTTAACAAGACCAGTGTTGAAGAGCTTCACGTATTATTTTTCATGACTGATATCCAGATCAGCAACCTTTTGGAGCATATAAAAAAATACGGAAAACTTCTTTCGGTATATGAATTACAGGGAATTCCATCATTTGATACTGCGATTATCAGCAAAATGCTGCCCTATGTTACTGTTGATGCTCCCTCCACAGGTCTGAGCACAGGAATAAAAGGCATTTTTCAGAATGGTTCCAGCGAGGTATATGTGCGTTGGCAACGAATACTGGAAGATCAGGCAGGCTACGCGCCCATCAGCGACAGCTTATTGGCATTAAAACCAAACTCGCGTTATCTGGGAAGCCCTGATAAACTGAATGCACGCTATCGTTTCAAATATGGCAACAAGATAAGCTGGGGCATTACAGGAGAAAAAGATTATGGCGAAGAATTCTTTAAGGGCAGTCAGAAAAATGGTTTTGATTTCTACTCCGCACATTTATTTATAAGAGACATCAGTATCATTAAAGCGCTTGCTATCGGCGATTTTCACGCACAGTTCGGGCAGGGACTCACATTATGGACTGGCATGGGATTCGGAAAATCATCGGATGTTGCCGGAGTAAAAAAACTGGCTCAGGGTCTTCGGCCTTACACTTCAACCGATGAAAACCGATTCCTGCGTGGTGCCGGAATTACTTTAGGCAAGAACGGCTTTGAACTCACCGGTTTTTACAGCCAGAAAAAAGTGGATGGTAACGTACTCGCTACCGATTCATTGACCAGCGAATTGAATTACATCAGTTCATTGCAGGAAACAGGGTTACACTCAACACCTGCTGAAATGGCCGACAGACATGCCGTCAAAGAACAAATAGCCGGTGGGCATTTTGCCTTCAGGACACGTCGGTTGAATATTGGAATTTCAGGCGTTTATACTAAATACGGCGCTAACCTTCAGCGCAAACTCGTTTATTATAACCAGTTTGAATTCAATGGTAACACGAATTATAATTATGGAATAGACTACAGTTACATTGTACGCAACTTCAATATTTTCGGTGAAACCTCGCGCAGCCAAAGTGGTGGTATAGCAACTCTAAACGGATTAATGGTAAGCCTCGATAAAAAAGTGAGTCTTTCGGTTGTTCACCGCTATTACCAGCGCAACTATCAGGCGCTTTACACATCGGCTTTTGGCGATGGCAGCAGAAGCAGCAATGAAAACGGTCTTTACATCGGACTGGCAATTGCCTTTAATAAAAAATGGGCATTGAATGCTTATGTTGACAACGTGAACTTTCCGTGGTTAAAATATAAAGTGAACAATCCCTCACTGGGACAAGATTACTTAGTCGATATAATTAACACGCCAAATAAAAAACTGCAATTATACGGGCGTTTCCGCTACGAGCATAAAGGCATCAATAATACAAGCCTCGATAATATTATAAATTACGCAGAGTATTATACGAAACAAAGCTATCGGTTTAACCTTTCCTATGCAGTAAGCCCTTCGTTCACGCTGAAGAGCCGCGTTGAATACCTTCGTTATAAACAAGACAGCAAAGATGCAAAAAACGGTTTTCTGATTTATCAGGATGTAAAATATAAAGCAAACAACAGCCCCGTGAGTGTAACTTTACGCTACATGCTCTTTGATACTGATGCATACGAAGCCAGAATGTACACTTACGAAAACGATGTGATGTACAGCAGTTCCGTTCCCGGTCTGTATTATAAAGGAAGCCGCTGGTATTTACTGGCATCATACCATGTAAACCGTTACATTGTTTTATACGCTCGCTTTGCTCAGACCATTTATACCAATAAAAATGTTATTGGCTCAGGGATGACAGCCATTGCAGGCAACACAAAGTCGGAAGCCAAGGCAGAAGTGATATTTAAATTCTAGCGTTAAGATAACAGGCATAAGATAAAAACAGAAGTCAGAAGTTTTGGGGCAGTAATTCAAACTTTAGTCACTTCAAAGTACAAATAAAAAGAGGTTGTCCTTGCAAGGCAGCCTCTTTCTTTATGCATCAGGTACACCTATTTTGTAACTCTTTCAAGACGTTTCATGATAGAGAAAATGAAGATGGCTGCAAGAACACAGCAGATAATAAATATTCCCCAGAGCATGTACAGCTCAATTTTGCCCCACATCAAACTTCCCACAAACAAAAATTTATTTCCAACTGCAGTTGCCAGTAACCAACCGCCCTGCATCAAACCCTGAAAGCGGGCAGGTGCGACTTTAGAAACAAATGACAGGCCGATAGGACTCAGGAAAAGTTCGGCAATGGTAAGTATAAGGTAAGAACTCATCAACCAGTATGGCGACACCCTTGCACTTTCCTCAACAGCAGCGCCTGCCATATCTTTAGGCGATATCAGCGAAAGCGATGCAATCAGAATCAGGATAAAACCGACGGCCGCGATAAACATACCGATGCCAATCTTTTTGGGTGACGAAGGCTCCTTGCCCCTTTTGTTAAGCCAGCTAAAAATGCCCATTACAAGCGGAGTCAGCGCTACAATAAACAACGGGTTGAACGACTGGAATACTTCCGGTGATATCGAATTTGAAGCTGTATTCTGGCTGGCAAGATAATAACACAGATATCCGAATCCCAGGAAAGCAATGGCTCCGCCAATACGTGTTGCGGCTTTTTTGGTAAAGAATATCATGGCGCATCCTGCCATTGCAGCAATTACACACAATATTGACCAGATATCAAAAAACAGATGCGTGTACGGACCCACAAATTTTGTGGTATAGTCACGTGCAAACATCGTTAAGGTAAGACCATTCTGATGGAAGGACATCCAGAAGAAAATCACCACCAGAAATACCAGACTCAGTGCAACGATTCGAGGTCTTTCGTCTTTGGTGGAAATCTGGAATACCAGTGAAACAAAGCCAACAAACAGACCAACTGCCAGGCCCATCTGATAGTTGATATCTTTGATATCCGTGAAACGGTCAGCCACATGGAACAGCAGCGCCACAACGCCCATCAGCACCAGCGATATCACCAATGCCCTGATGTTACTTCCGAGACCGACTACAGATTTATCGTCAGCTTTTGCAGCCACCACAACTTCTTCTTTTTGCTTGGCAGGAATCAGTTTATTGAAGATAAGGTAAATGATCAGTGATAAAATCATGGCGCCTGCAGCTATTCCGAAGGCATAGTTAAATCCGGTCGAGAATACATTAATATAGTCTGCCGTGAAGGTGGTAAGATTCGCTGCCGATTTACCACCACCCTGAATAATAGATGCATCGGCAAGTTTTTGCAATTGCGCGGTATCTTTAATCGTACCGTTAATAAACTGGTGGCAGAGTGCAGGCAAATCGGCATCTTCCAAATAACCATTTGTTTTAAGCCAGTAGCCCTTGATTCCTTTTGCAACAAAGGGTGCGAAGAATGCACCAACGTTGATGCCCATATAAAAAATCATAAATGCGCTGTCGCGGAATTTCCGGTACTTGTCATTGTCATACATCTGACCAACAACAGCCTGAAGATTGCCTTTAAACAACCCGTTTCCGAGAGCAATAACAAACAATGCGCTGATTGATACCCATAATTCAAGGCCGGGAATAGCAATGATGCAGTAGCCCGCAAACATAATCACCTGACCGATAAAAATAATTGTCTTGTACTTTTTAGTCCAGTCAGCAATCATACCGCCAACCAGTGCCAGAGCATAAATGGCAAAATAAAACCATGAGTAATAACTGCCGGCCGATTCGGCATCAAGCCCATAGCGAGCCTGCAAGAACATGACAAGAATAGCCATCATGGTATAGAAGCCGAAGCGTTCGCCCATGTTCGTAAAAAAGGCTACCAATAATCCTTTAGGATGGTCTTTCAACATAAATGTGTGTTTTTAGTGAATGATTTGAGACAAAAATAAACAAAATAATTCTATAAAAATGATTCACCTTACGCCTCTTTCAACAAACTGGTTATATGCACTATATGAAATTAAAAAATCATTAATTTGCATTTTGTCTTGTATGAGTCGACAAAATTATATAATTTTGTCTAAAAGGTATCGACATGAAAATATTCGACCGCAAAATACTGGCTTCTGTCCGCAAGGCAATGAATACATCAGAAATTATTGTTCTGACAGGATTACGGCGTTCGGGCAAAACCTCAGTACTTCGTAAACTGTATGATGAAGTGCCCGGTCATAACAAGGTATTCCTTGATTTCGAAAATTTCCTGGACCGTGCACTGTTTGAAGTTAAGGATTACAACCGCATTGTTCGCTCGCTGAAAGAAGTAGGGCTGAGCAAAGCAAAAGGCGGATTTGTTTTTATTGATGAGATTCAGAGTTATCCTGATTCGGTGCGGGCATTAAAATACTTATACGATCATTATCAGATTAAATTTATTGTAACCGGTTCCAGCAGCTTTTATTTAAAAGGACTATTTCCCGAAAGCCTTGCAGGTCGTAAAACTATTTTCGAACTGTACCCTCTGGATTTTGAGGAATTTTTGCTTTTTAAAGGAGTTCATTCAACCTTTGACAAAACCTTTCATAAAAAAGCAGAGGGCAAAAGCAGCACGCGTCATGAAAAGCTTGCATCCTATGTTGATGAATACCTTAAATGGGGCGGCTTTCCGCAGGTGGTACTTGCCAAGGACGAAGATCACAAACGTAGGATTATCGGCGATATCTTCTCATCATACCATCAAAAGGACATCCTGCAATTGTCAGATTTCAGGAATATCAGTGTATTCAGAGATTTGCTGATGCTGCTGATTGACCGTACCGGTTCCAAGCTCGACATCAGCAAGCTCGCTGCCGAAGCAGGAATTAGCCGCGATACCGTGTATAGTTATCTGTCGTTTCTGGAAGCCACGTATATGATTAGTCTGGTGAAGCCCTATTCGCTCAATACCGGTCGTGAAGTAAGCGGCGCACGTAAAGTATATTTCTGTGATAACGGAATATTGTCGGTATTCGGGAAGATATCGGCAGGCAGTGCGTTTGAGAATGCCGTTCACTGCAACCTGATGAGATCGCATAAAGTCAATTACTATCAGAAAAGAACCGGCCATGAGATTGATTTTGTACTTCCCGAAAGCAAGACCGCACTGGAAGTAAAGACCAAGGGCTCAAAGCTGGATTACAATAAAACACGCGCCAATGCCGAACAGATAAAACTATCGCACACCTACTTTATCACAAAGCAGTATTGTGATGAATCCTGGGCAATACCTTTTGAAACATTATAAAATTAATTTTTACTTATTGTATATCTGATTATTACAGAGTTTACATTCAATTTTGTCGAGTAGCTCTCGACAATATTATATAATTTTGTCGAGTAGTGTTTGTCATCATCAAATTTTAGTCGAAGGCATTAACAACCTTATCATCCGGATTAACATCAACGTATGTGATTCAAGTCAAATCAATCGTTCGCTGAAATTAATTCTTCACCAGTTTTTTATGAACCAATGTATTTCCCGCGTGATATTCCAGGGTATAGAAACCGCTTGCAAGGCCCGGCAATTCAATTAATAGCTGATGCTTCAATTCGCCTGATGCACATGACTTCTCATATACTTTAATACCTTCCGCGTTAAATAACCGTATCGCAATGTTCTCATTATTTTCATTCCATGTGCAGAAAATATTATCGGTAAATGGATTCGGATATACGTCAAATGCATCTGCAGAATTATCACTGCAGTTGAGTGCAAGTATTCCGATTTCTTTGGAATGACCGTCGTAATCGGTTTGCCGCAAACGATAGTATACCGTTGATTCCGGATTGAAATCATCTTCACTGTTGTAATGAGTAATTGTATTACTGTTGCCGGCACCGGCAATTCTGGATATTTCAGTCCATTCCTTCGTATCAATGCTGCGTTCAAGGGTAAAGAAATCATTATTGGTTTCTGAAGCCGTAGCCCAGGTAAGCACAGCAGAGTGTCCGGTGCATTTTCCTGTAAAGAAAAGCAGCTCAACCGGCAGCGGCGTAACATCATCGGCTCCGGCAAAATCGCTGAAAGAAGCAAGCCCTGTAGCCGACATACTATTAGCGGTGGTATTCACCACCTGACTTGCGATAGGTGCCCATGCACCATTGACAGTTTTAATGAAACGCATATTGCCTTCGCCCAGGGGCAAACTCACAATTGTGCCAAGCAATGCTTCATCATAGTTCAGCGTGACATCATAGGTGAAGCCGCTTCCGCCTGTTTCGGTGATATTAGTATAAACGTTCATTTTCTTCATGGCGCCGGGCATACCCGTTGGATAGTCGCCACTGTAATACCGCATTGCGATTGAAGAAGGAACAGTTCCAGCATTTCCCCATGTGATGGAACCGAGTTGCCTTCCGGCGAAGGTAAATGTATTGGTTCCGCCTGACGAAGGCGTTGCCGTGATGGCATGCGGAAGTACTCCGGCATCAGGGTTGAATTCATCGGCACCAATATCGATACCGATACCGTATGTAGTACTTCGTACACCACCGGCATAATCAGTGGCAAGACCGCCAATACCAGCGCCTGCAATGCCTTTCCCGTTGACAAACCAGCAAGTTTGCGATGTGGTATTAATGTTCAGATTCGCAATTCCAGTACCTGAAGAGTTCACGAACAAATCAGTATGGTTCAGTTGAACGTTATTTGAAGAAGCGGCAAGCTGTACGGACCATGAGTTGTTGTCCTGGTTAAAATTGCTTTTCCAATCGGCAAACGAGTAATCGCCACCGCTTACACCCCAACGGCCCACTGTATTTGCATTTGAGGAGGCCAGAAAATTATAATTTGAAGCATTGGCGGCCCAGTTGGTTGCAGCATCGGAATTATTACTGGCGATATTGCCAATTGCTCTGTTTACACCGGTTCCTCCGGTTCTGTTATTAAGAAAGCAGTTATTCATTAAAGAAATTGGAGCACCTTTGGTAACACTAATAAGATTATAGTCTACAGGAAATCTCAAAAAGGCGTAGCTACCATTCGAACCGGCATTTGTTCCGTCTATCACGATTGTATTATTGAAATACCTTGCTTCACAATCAGCCTGATTGTAAAGCATACCATCAAGAATGCCGTATATTGAGGTATTGCGCGTGGTTATTATCGTTCCACTTTCATCACCATTATTAATGAATACCTGATTGTTACTGACGGTCCAGTTTCCGTCAGCAATGGTCATCCCATAAATTACAGGATTAATCGTACCGGTGTTATCGCCTGCATTATTATTGAAAATATTAGACACTTTATTTCGGCTGATAATTCCGGATTCTGCTGATGGTTCTCCGAACACTCCAACGTATATGCCATGAAACCTGACGTTACAATTATACGCCGAATTTCCTGATCCGCAATTCCGAATCCAGTTATTCTCGATTATATTTCCGGCCTGATCGGACCAGCAATACAGCCCGATAAATCCTTCCGGACTGATTGAATAGCTTTGAAGTGCGCTGCCGGAGCGGCAATTTCTGACCACATTATCAGATACATTTACTTTTCCGCCCGGTGCTGTATATGATACCGACCGATAGGTAACATTAGCGCCATGTGCAATAGCATGAAGGTATGAATAGGGATTATCTGTTGTCAATCCACCAACCTGATTTCCGGTAATATTCATATCAAGGTATGAGAGCGACCATATTCCGAACATATCACCTGTATATAAATTGCTTCCACCACCGGAGTTCACAATATTATTTACAGACGAAGGATTCCCAATTGTATTATTCCGTATGTTTACTCTACCTCCATCGCATAATATTCCAATGAAAGACACATTTCCGGTACCCGATAAGCTAATGTTTGCAACCGTATTTCGAGCTATTACAGATGTATCTGATGCAGTTGCACCGCCGGTGCTCAGATAGATACCCCAGAATTCGCAGTTTGCCGCATTGGTCCAGGTACCCTGAATAATGCCCCCAACAGGTGAGGCATTACCGCCGATGAGATTATCGGTAATCACATGCTTTCCACTCGCTCCGACAGCACCATCCTGAAGATAAACGGGATAAGGATTTAATGTGGGAGTACTCGGCTGATAGATCGAATTCCCCGTTATGCTTATTGCATTGTATATCCGACCATTTGCAGAAGTTTGTTCGCCATATACGGCACTTCGTGAAAATCCGAATATTTCATTGTTGCTTATACTGATATTATTTAAAGTTGCCGATGTTGAATTGTAAATTCCGAGATTAACAGCAACAACAGGATTACCGGAGGTTGCAGTACTATTTCTGATAATATTATTATCAAATGCAATATTTGAAATAGCAGAGCTGCCGCCGGAGAAACAGGCAAAATTGACTACGCCCGGTCCGCTGTAATTTGTTGCACTTACATCCTGGAAATTATTCCCCTGAATATTGCAATACTTTACGGTGATATCCTGACAGCCGGTCCCGATATAGAATGTTGAAGGAATGTAAGAACCGGATGTGCTTCCCTGCCTGAACAACAGATAGCGGCCGCTTCCGCTGACCCGTCCGTCGATTACCAATCGTTTTACGGCAGACAGTTCAATCAGCGCATTGCTTGCGGAGCTGTTGGAATATATAGTCCGCACAGTTGCCGTGGATTGTTCGGGTCGAATTGTGATTGTATAATTAGTTCCGCATAATTCGGTTGGTGCCGACATGGGATAATAGTTAGCGCCTTCAACAGCATCGCCAACCAAATCCACAAACAGATTCCCGGAGATTCCTTTATTTGCAAGATCATAGAAGAAGGCCGATGACGAGCTTCCATTAAAAGTTGTGTAAGTTCCGGTGGTTCCTAAAGTTACTGTTCCTGACAACCCGCTCATTATTTTATACCTGTTGGTGCCCATAGTGAATGTGCCTGCCTGTGGCGTTGAGAAGGTTGCTGCATCAGTATGAATGGGTGATGTTGCATTGAACGTAGAGTACCAGATATTGGGTGTTGTGGCGCGGTCGGCGGCAGTGAAGTAGTATTCAAACTCATCATTGTTAGCGGGTGTTATACCCAGTGCTGCATAATCCATTGTGAAAGTCCATACGCTGCTGTTTGCCGTGCCTGAAACAAAGGAACCTGTAAATGACTGTCCGCTTGCCCATGCTGTACCCGGAGCAGACCCGGTTGATTTGCGAACAAACATCCGTGGTTGATTTACCGAAGTTGAAAGCCCCGTGCCAACATCGGTTACTGTAATTGTTACCGTTGGAGGCGTTGCGCAAATACCCTGGGGTGGCAAAGCCGTATACGCGAACGTTGGCGAATAAATATCGGTTGTTGCATCAAGTGCTGCAAAATTTGACTCGTCAGCACCAATCTCAGGTGGGTCGTTGCGTGTGGCACCATCAAAGTCAGTTGTCACAGATGAAATAGCAATACCGGCATCTGATGCAGAATTCGGATCATTCAGGTGAAGGTTTGCCGAGGAAGCATTTCCGCCCGGATTTGCAAAATTCACCTGTGAAATTGTTGCCACACCAGAATGCAGGTCGGTATTTGCGGTAAGCGCCCGCCACGCCTGAAGTGTTGTGTAAGCAGTTGCAGGCACGTAGAACAATACACCATTGGTGCCGGATGCATTATAGATATTATAATCGCAGCTGATGGCCGATTTCGCATTGAGCACACAGGCATAATGTTTCTGTGTGCTGCCTCCGCTGCTTGAACGTGCATTCACAAAAATATTATTACGAACATCATCGCTGCCTGAAGATGGTGATGATGTGCGGACAAAAGCACCGGAGTAGGTCGTCGCAGCAGTTGAAAGTCCGCTGCCACCGATATACACGCTATTGAAATAAAAATTATCATTTGCGGCAGCTGCTTTTTCTATGCCGTACATTGTGCAAGCGCTGGTAATGGATGCACCTGCTGCATCAATGCCGAGTCTGATCATATTATTGGCAATTGTGAAGGCGCCCGCGCTGATTAGCATACCCTTTACAGTTGATGCCGTGTTTGTAGAAGCGATGTTCAGGCTTTGAATAAAATTACCCGAAATACTGTTTGTACCGGTATTTGCGCCACTATTCACAATGCCACATACACCAAGTTGATTGGCTGTTACGCCCGTGTTTGCCAATGTATACATTGTATTTCCACTTATAACCTGACCTGCAGTTGCAGACACCTGTAATATTCCGGCAACTGAAGCAGTGCTTCCGGTTCCTGTATTGTTGACACCGCTTGAAGACAGGTTTCGCAGCGTATTTCCGGAAATCGTGTTTATCCCAGACGTTGTGCTAATCCCGATATTCTGGAGCGAAGTCATCGCCGCCGAGGCTGAAATTAAAATACTATTCGTGGCTGTTCCGCCGATGGTATTGTTGCTGATTGTTGTACTGCCCGATGATTCGGATTTTATGCCTATCCATCCGGGACAATAAATATTTGCGACGGCAACAGATATATTCTCGAGAGTATTCCCGTAAATAGTATTACTCGCAGTTCCGGCATTTAGAATACCCACTGCCGGCAGAGTTGCGGCAGCTGTGGTTGCTGTTGAGCTGAGGGTAAGGGCACCGGTACCGGAAGCCACACCAATTTTATTCGGGTTAACATTGCCAATATCCACTCTGCCTGCCTCAGCAAAAATTCCTATAAAGAAATTCTCTCCTGCGGTTACCACGCTGCGCGATGAACTGTGTGTTATGCCTGCTATGGTATTATCCTGCACAGATGAAGGTGTAGCCGTGCCTACATTCAGGTGAATTCCTCGTATCATGCCCGACTGACCGCTTATGGTTGTAGTGCCTGTTTGAGTAGATGAACCATAACCGATAATATTGCCTTTCACGAGGTAATTATTCCCACCGATTATTGAAATCGGGTAATATTTTTGTGTTGTTACTGTAAATACTCTGGCAGTGGTTTGATACAGTCTGTTGTTGCTAATTTGCCAGTCGGTATTATTTGAAGCCAGAAGTATTCCGCACGATGTTCCGGATGTTCCCTCAAAGAAATTGTACAGATTGCAATTGTCGATGGTATCATTGCTATTCTCTTTTGCAGCAGTACCGGCGCAATAAATTAGATTTCGCGGTGTGGAAGCGCCATCATGAATATCGCAATTTCTGAACGAAATATTATCATTGCCTGAAGAGCCTGTCGTGGCGCCGAAAACAACAACACCACTTGCTGCAACAGTGTTTACGCCTTTTATGTTGAGGTATTTGAATTTCAGGTCAGTGGCATCGTTCTGAATAGTCCATGTAGCTCCGGCACCTGTATTGGAAAAAGTAAGTTTTTCACCGGCATCGATTCCATCCCATATTACGCGGTCACAGCCGTTCATAGTGAAAAGAGATGTTGCATTTGTGCCGGAAACAGCGCGACTAACGCCCCCCGAAGGTTGAACGGTGATTGTATATCCGCCACCACCCGATTCGGTAACCTGATTCAGTGCATTAGCTCCATCTTCTGTGGTAATATCTCCCGTAACCAGAATAGTGAGATTACCTGAAAGTACACCGGCATTCAAACCTTTGAAAATCCCATCGGCAGTTCGCGTAAATGTTTTGTAAGGACTTTCAGAAGGACCCACATTGATGGTTCCGGAAAACGCCGGCAGGACGTTATAGGTAAGCGGTGTAACAGGTGTGATAGTTTGAGTGTTCACATCAGAATGCGTGGGCGACGTGGCATCAAATGATTGGTACCATACATTTTGTGATGTTGCCTTATCCTGAGCTGTTACATAATATTGTATTGTATTCACTGCCATTGATACTAAACCGGAAGGCGTAAGTAAACTGTAATCGATTACAAAATCCCATTTGCCGGTACCGACATTGAATGTGCCTTCTGTCCCGATCCAGTTACTCGTGCTCGTTGAATTTCTGAACCAGATATGCGGAGCATTGCCGCCGGAATTTGCAACTCCTGTCCCGGCATCAGTAACAGTAATATCATTGAAACTGTATGTTGTATAAGAAAAGTTATCGGGAATATTGGTGAAGGAAATAATGGGAGTGTAAATGTCTGTTGTTGCATCCAGCGCAGTAAACGCACCTTCATCAGCACCAATATCCGGAGGATTGTTACGGGTAGCTCCATCAAAGTCCGTTGTAATTCCGGGTATTGTATAACCAGCGCCCGAGGCACATGTAGGTGTATTTAAATGCAAATCCACAGTGGAAGCATCGCCGGAAGGTGCAACAAAATTGATTAATGCCATTGTACCGATTCCGGAATGCAGGTTTTGTCCGCTTATGGCCGCCCGCAGCCGCTGCAACTTAGGATCGGCGTAAGAGGTAGTGCCGCCATCAATTGAAAACAGGTTTCCGTCGTTAGAAAAATAAATATTGTAATCCATTGAGGTAATACCGGTAAGTGTGTTGCTAACACAGGAATAGTGTTTTGAGCCACTGGCGCCTCCTGTGCGATTATTTGCAAAAATATTATTACGAATATCATCAGCGCCACTGGCTGCGGTGCGGCGATAAGCAAAGGAAGTTGCGACCTGCACTGCATCGGGGCCGGCACCTGTAATCAAAACTGAATTGAACTGAATGCTGTTAGCAGTTGTTGATGCATCAAGAATTCCGGTGAAAATCGGGTAGTAACCGCAGGGATTTCCCAGATGGTCAATTCCCAAACGAATCATATTATTTTGAACGGCTACATTTCCGGAAGCAATTTCAATGCCCTTACCTTCCACAGCAATGTTATTTGAGAAAATATAATAACTGTGGATGGAATTATTTTTTATGATGTTGGTGGCCGTAGATGTACCTTCATAGTAGATTCCTGAAAACTTAACGGCAACTGAACCAAGACCGCCGGGGCAGAACCTGAATGTATTGATATTATTGCCGCTAATGGTTGCGGTTTGGCTTGCAGCATTCGTATTCGTATAAATTCCAATAATCACTTGTGAAGAACCGGTTCCCACATTCTGTGAAATAGTACTCAGGTTGCTGATTGTGTTTCCACTGATGGTAACCGAACCAGCTGTAGTATGAATACCTGCCATACGGGCCGAAGTTCCGGAAGTATTCAGAAACAGGTTTTTTACCGTATTATTACTGATTGTCACTGTCTGGGTGGTAGTAGCATGATAAAACCGGATACCTATCGTAAAGCCGGTGTTGATAGCGTTTTCAATACTATTTAACGTGCTTGTACTCCCGATAACATTATTATCGATAGTAAGAGATGAGGGAGCGGCTCCATCAACAAAAATACCATCGAAGGAGCTGCCGGCGCCCGTTCCACCAAGAGTAACAGCACCGATGCTGTTATTTCTTATGTTCAGGGCACTGCTGGTATTGCAATAGATTCCATCGAAACGTCCACCGACAGTGCTAAAACTAATCGAATCCTTGCCCGTTGCACCGCCGATTACATTTCCAGCTGCAGTACCAATATTAGCCGAACCTGACTCAACTCGAATGCCGGTTGACGCGGTTGATGCGCCGGTTGATGTAAATGAAATATTCTTAATAAAATTACCCTGAACACTGAATGAAGGTGCGGTGCCTCCACCATAGAGCCACATGCCATTGAAATTATCAGCAATAGCTGCTGCTGACTGAATCCAGGCAGTGCCACCACATTTTGCCGTGGTCCCTCCTATCCAGTTATTGGTAATTACATATCCGCTGGTTCCGCCGGCATAAATGTATATCACACGGTATTCGCCGGTTGCAGCAGTCATGGTGCGTGTAGATGTCTGATAGAAACTGTTTCCGGAAATTGTCCAGAAGGCATTGCTGATATCTGCAGAGCCTGAACCAATTTTAATACCTGCAGTTGCTGATGTCGCCGAGAAGAAATTATAAATATAATTATTGGAGATTGTATTATTGAGATTTGGAACAGTATTGCTACCCACAGATGCGATAGCATTCACAGGAAGGTTTGCGCCGGCCGGTTTCACCTGGCAATTATCAATTACATTGCTGCTATTACCTGATGACCCAGATGCGGCCGTAGAGAAAAGGACGACACCACAACTCAGTCCCACTGATGAGCCTTCAAGAACACAATACTTTATAGTATTCAGCGTAGCATCATTTATAAAAGTAAAACACGAATTATAATTAGAAGAAGCCGCAGTGCTGGTATTTCTAAAAGTAATGTACTGCCCGCCTCCGGCCAAGTTACCCGGGTCCCGTCCATCTATGGTCACTCTGTCAGCTCCATCGATTCTGAAAAGTCCCGCAACAGCGGCACTCGCACCGTTATAATTACCGCTCAATGTGCGTACGGTGTTGCCGTTTGGCTGAATTGTGATTTTATAATTACTGCCAGAAGGGCTCTCACTCCACTGGTTTAATGCATAAGTGCCTGGTTCAGTGATATCCGATGTTATATTAAGTACAATATCACCAATTACAGTGCCTGTGTTGATGCATCTAAAAAAGCCTGCGGTACCGGTAAGTGTAAGAAAACGTTCGCCAGAACCTACATTATATGACCCGCTATACAGAGTTATCAAATAACCATTTGGGATTGATGGAGCGCTCGTTTGTGTATTTACATCTGAATGTACTGCAGTATGGTTATAACCAATATTAGGCGTTGCAGCCTGATCTTGAGCAACAATATAATACTCGATGCTGTCACCCGAAAGGCTTCCCAAACCTAACAGGGAGTAATCTATATCAAATGACCACGTTCCATTTATTGAAGTTCCGGCGGTCAAGGTTCCACCCTTGCTTACCCACGCCGAACTTTTTGAAAAATCGCGGTACCAAATTCTTGGTCTGAGTGAACCGCTTGTTGGAATTCCCGTGCTGTAATCATAAATATTTACGTTTGAAAGTGTGCGGTTGTTTAGGTCAGTGGCATTTGCAAGCGGTGTAAAAGTAATAACAGGAGCACTGTTATCAATGAATGTGAAGCTACCACAATCAGCTCCAATATCAACAGGAGTATAAGATGCACGTGTTTGCCCGTCAAAATCTCTGGTAACCGAGGCAATACTTATTCCTGCTCCTTCGCATGGATTATTCGTTTGCAAATGAAGGTCAACAGCAGCAGCATTGCCGGTAGGATTAACGAATACAGGATCAGCTTGCCCACTATGTGCATCTAAACCGGTTCCTGTTTGCCATGTTGGAATATCAAAATAGTCAGTAGTATTGACCAGACCGAGAGTGCCACCTGTTCCTGACGACTGGAAAATATTGTAATCGCAAGCTGTAATGTAAGTTAAGTTGACCAGTCTTAATGAATAATGCTTGCCCGTACCGGAGGTATTGGACCGGTTGTTCACCAAAATATTATCTCTGTAGTCGTCATAATAACTTGTCGGAGCCGTTATCCTGTTAAAGCAATAAGTATTCACAGCCCCGCTCACAACAGCTGTTCCACCAATATAAATGCTGTTGTGATACATTTTGAGCGGATAAACATGTTCTTTAACAATACCATTAATTGCTATAGATTGTGTGAGTGATGAACCGTCATTTTTAATTCCCAGCCGTATCATATTATTAGTAATAATCGTATTGATCCAGCTGGCTTTCGAATAAATGCCCGTGATAATCGCCGAAGTGTTGGAAGCATTTGCTTCGAGACTGTGAATAAAATTGCCATCAATAAAACTGATATCAGTACCAACATTTCCATTTCCTTTACACTCTATGCCGTAAAGAGTCACTGCAGTCGCAGTGGTTTGATTGTTGACCAGATTGGAGATTGTATTATTTAAAATATTCTGAACAGTATTTGAATACAGCGCCACATCAGAAATTCCGACTACGGATGCGGCTGTCGCGATAGTACTGCCGGCGGTTGTAGCAGTTGACAAGGTGAATAGGCTCTTGACTGTGTTGCCCGTAATATTACAGATGGTTTTTCCGTTATCGGAATAAATACCCGCAACATGCACACTTGTTCCGGCATTGTTCCCGTTCAAGTTTGCAACCATGTTATTACGTATATTCACAACGCCATCGCCCTGATTCACAATTCCGGCCGTGGTCCATTGTCCGTTATTCTGGATACTGCTGGCAGTAGTTGAATGGCCGATAGTGTTATTATCGACATTTACAGAACCCGCAACAACATTGATGCCCCATACATCAACACCGCTTGTTGAAGCGCTGAACAGCAAATTTTGAACAACATTGTTCTGCACTGTTGAAACCGAAGATTCTCCAACATTTAAATAAATGCCGGAGAAAGAGCCGGCCAGGGTGTTGGTCCATACGCCGCCGCCGCAGGATGCAGCTGAACCACCAATATAATTACCTTCAATAAGGTTGTTATCAGAATTAGGTCCTGCATCAAAAGATATTCCTTTCACCGTTGCAAAAGTTCCGACTGTGTTGTATAATGAATTATTCTTTATCACCCAGTTACTGCCATTTCCGTATCCGGAACTCGCAATATAGATTCCGATATTACTAAAGTTGAAAAATTCATTTCCTTCGATAGAGTTATCGTTATTTACTTTGGCGCTTGTCCCTTGAGAATAGATGCAGTTCGCCGGATACGTTGTTGTATAACTTCCAATTTTGTTATTCTTTATGGTGATATTGTCATTTCCGGTGGCTCCTATTGTGGTACCAATAATTATTGCACCACCGGCAGTACTTGTGTTTGCGCTTTCCACCCAGCAGTTTTGAATAGCATTGCCGGAAGCATCGTTACTAAAGCTGAAAGTAGCATTCGCCGTATTGGTATTTCTTATCCTCAGATGTTTCAAACCATCGCCGCTGTACTGCCCGTCAAATGTCACTCTATCCGCACCGTCGATACGAATCATGGCATTGGCAACTGCTCCTGAAATCAGACGTTCTGTTGAACTATTCGGAATAATCTTGACGGAATAGCCGCCGCCACCAGATTCTGCCCATTGATTCAAAGCATTTGTGCCGTCTTCCGTAAGATCGCTGATAACATTGATGGTTACATTTCCCGAAAGGGAACCTGTATTTATCATCTGGAAAAAGCCGCCGTTATTGGTAAGAGTGGGTGCAGTCCCCCCGGTGCCCACTGTATATGTGCCATTGAAAATCTTTATTACGTAGCTGTTGATAGTGCCCGTAAGCGGGAAGTTACCTGCCACAAGTGCAACACTTGCAGCGGCAGTATTAAATGTTCCGGAATTGATCTGCACATTGGGAACCGTAGCGTTGTCCTGAGCCACAATGAAGTATTGTATCACGGCCCCTTCGAGGCCGACAGCCCCTCCGTTCAATTTTGAGTAATCGATTGTAAAACTAAAAGGCGTACCACCGCTTGCGGTCTCCACCCATTTCCAGCCATCAGTAACACTTGAGTTATCATTATAGGTGTTTGCATCCGAACTTCGTTTATAATAAATTCTCGGATTCGTACCTGATGTAACATTCACACCTGTACCGGCATCAGTAATTGAAACACCCGATAAAACAGGCGCGGTAAAAGTAGTCTGATGCGCTAATGCCGTATATGCAATTACGGGAGGTGTAAGATCCTGAGGTTTGAAATCGCCTTCATCGGCGCCAATATCAACAGCCGTACCTCCACCATTCAACTGTCCGCCTAAGGGATAATTGCCCGAAGCGCGTAAACCGGCAGCATCAAAATCATCAATAATCGCAACATTGGTTCCGCCGCTTTCTGCTTGTGTTTCGAGTGAAGTGCTGAGGTGGAGATTGACGGCACCGGCATTTCCGGTAGCATTGATGAATTTCGGGTCGCCGTATACACTTTGCGCATCCTGCCCCGAACCGGTTCTCCAGTCAGTAAGTAAATCTCTGTCAACGGTACCGTCAAAGCCGCAATATCCGCCGGTTCCGGTTGCCTGCAACATATTGTAATTGCTGGTAAAAGTTGTTGTAGCGTTAATGTAGATAGCTCTGTGAATTCCGGTTCCGGTACCATTGCTGCGGTTATTCACAAAAATATTATTTTTTAATTCGTCAGTTCCGGTTTGAACTCTCGCGAACGCGCTTGTGTTGGCAATGCCGGTCACCGCAGAGCCTCCAATGTAAACGCTGTTGTAATAAAACAGATTGTTGGTCGTTGTATTTTTATAAATTCCCCTGATGGTATGTCCACCCTGTATTTCAGTACCGTCATCCATAATGCCCAGTCTGATCATATTATTGTGAACCGTGTTGGCTCCGGCACCGATATCAATCGCTGAAATATAAGATGAACCGCCGGAAACAACACCCAGGCTGTGAATAAAATTCCGCGAAATATAGTTACCTGCCCCGGCTGCACCACTCAGATAAATTCCTGTAACATAAACAGCTGCAGCTGCAGCGGTGCTGTTCAGCGAGTGAATCGTATTTTGAGAAATATTAATCGGGGCGGTTGTTGAAGTGACTCCAATACCGAGCACTGCAGATGTTGAGCCGGCTGTGAGTATTGCCGAACCACTTGTAAGTTTGTAAATTGCATTTCCATTCATTGTCAATGCACAGTTGGCACTATGAACGATACCGCGAACTGCAACTGTAGCCGCTGTACCACTTGCCGTAAGATTTGCAATAGTGTTATTTGAAATTACCAACGCAGATGTTGCAGATACACTGTTTATACCAATGGTAGTGCCTGTTCCAGAAACATTGATACTGTTGGCTGATGATGCATCACCGATAATATTGCCTGTAATTCCACCGCAATTGAACATACCTGTTCCCAGATCAATGCCTTTGAATGAACTTGCCCCGGCGCTGCTCATCGTAATACTTTTTATTGTATTGTTCTGTAATGAAGTGGCAGAGCCTGTTCCGACCACCGCGTAAATTCCTTTAAATGCCGTGGCTGCCGATGCCGTGATATTAGAAATAAGGTTCTTTGAAATATCTGATCCGGCTCCGGTAGTATTCACGAAAATACCGTAAAAGCCGCCTGTACCGGCAAAGCTGATCGCCGTGCTGCTGCCGCCAATGGTATTTGCTGTTGTAGTTCCTATATTCGCGACACCTGTAGAGAGGTTAATCCCGACAAAAGCTGACGCACCGGTGCTTGTCATATTCAAGTTTGAAATCGTATTGCCCTGAATTTCTGTAACAGGAGAATTTCCTGCCGCTATGTTTATTCCGGTAATGGAAACAGCTCCGCTGTTTGTGATCGGACTTCCTCCGCAGCCTGTACTACTTCCACCAATAAAGTTATTACTCACTGTAAAACCGGTGCCTCCACTTGTGATTGAAATACCGGTAAACGCTCCGGAATTTGTTCCTGCAGTCTGATAGATATTATTATTCCTTACGATATGGCTGTTGCCTGCCACAATAGATACGCATGCAAGTGTTGTGGTGCGGGCTGCTTCATTATAAATATTATTCCCGTCGATTACCCAGTTATCGCCATTATTGGAATTAGGAATATAACATGCCGTGGTAGTGAAATTGCGGATTGTATTATTAAGAATAGTATTGTCAGAATTTGTTGCGCCGGCAGTTCCAGTTGAATAAATTGCATTGGCAGGAACACCGGCAACATCACTTCTGTCACGAATATCGCAACCCGAAATAGTGTTATTATCATTGCCGGCAATTCCGGTGCTCGTGCTAAATAGAATGGTTCCTGAACCTCCACCGGTATTATTACTTTCTATAATGCAATTCTTGATATTGTTGTTCGTCGCATCGTTCAGAAAAGCAAAGGTTGCATTCGAGCCATTAGTATTTCTGAACCTGAGGTACTGGCCGCTGCTACCGTAATTACCGTCGAAGGTTACGCGATCGGCGCCGTCAAGCCGTATCAGACTACCGGCGTAGGTATTTGACAATGTTCTGATTGTCGCCGCTGATGGTTGTATCTTTAATTTATATCCACTACCGTCGTATTCTGCCCACTGATTGAGTGCAACCGTACCGGGTTCTGTAATATCGGAGGTCACCAAGGCAGTCAGATCGCCTGACATCCCAACAAGGTTAATCCAATAAAACAGACCTGTGGCCGCATTCGCCGTGAGTGTTGTATAAGTCTGACCACTCCCCACACTGACACTTCCCGAAAGTGAGATGTAATACGAAGCCGGTGTCGTGGGGGCAGTTGTCTGTGTATTCACATTACTGTGCGATGCTCCTGTAAAAGGGTTGTACCAGACATATGGCGATCCGGCCTGATCCTGTGCAACAGCATAATATTGTATCTGGTCGCCGGGTGAAGGTGTACCACCAATTAAGGAATAATCAATCGTGAAGCTCCAAGAGCCGTTATTCCCGTTGCCTGAATTCAGTGTACCGGCTGAAGAAGCCCATGAGCTTGCTTTTGTAAGATTCCTGAACCATAGCCGTGGGACATTGCCACCTGCAGTGGGCACTCCGCTGCTGATGTCTGTTATTATAACTCCCGACAATGTTCTGTTTGATGTTGAGCCGGTATTAATCAGATTTGTGTAAGAAATGTTCGGGGTATAAACATCAACAGCGGTATAACTTCCTTCATCAGCACCAATATCGGGAGGCGAGCTGCGCGTATCATTTTCGCGGTCGGCAGTAATACCGCTAATGTCAACACCGGCACCTTCAGCTGCAGTATTTCCCTGAACTTTAAGGCTTACTGTTGCAGCATCTGTTGCAGGCGATACAAAGTTCGGGTCACCGATTCCTGAATGCAATTCCTGTGAGCCGAATGCTTCACGTAATTTCTGCATATAGGGAGTTGAAAGCACGGTGGTTCCGCCGTCAACACTAAAATAGCTGGTTGCTCCATTCGTATAATACAGGTTATAATCAGAAACATTATTGGAAACAGTTTTCCACACGCAGGCGAAATGCTTTCCGGTACCGCCGGTACGAACATTCGCAAAAATATTATTCTGAATATTGGTTGATGCGCTTCCCGGTGCAACATTCTGCAAAAATGCGAATGTATTCAACGCGCCGCCTGCTGTGGTTCCTCCAATATAAATACTGTTGAAATAGAAGTTGGAAACCGTGGCATTGTTTACATAAAATCCTCGCAGGTAAAATCCGCCGGCATTACTAAGCGCAGTGCCATCGGGCTTTATACCGAGACGAACCATATTGTTTGAATAGGTCGAAAGACCACCGGCTGCTTCGATGCCTGTCACATAAGCAGCACCTGTAGTTGCAAGTGAGAAGCTATGGATAAAATTCCCGTCAACGATATTTGTACCCGTTGCAGCACCGCTCTGATAGATACCCGTGACATAAACTGCTGCCGTGCCGGCACTGCTATAAAGCCCATAAATAGTGTTATTCGACATTGTCAAACCCGCAGTGGTCGAAGTCTGGCTGATTCCAATCAGCACTGCAAGATTAGCGGTTCCTAAATATGGCGAAGCATTGTACAGATCGCGCACCGTATTTCCAGTAATAGTTGGGGTTCCGCCGGAAACAACAATGCCCCGGGTTTGTCCATAAAACGTAGTAGTGCCGGTACCTGCATACGCGTTGTTCAGGTTAGCAATAACATTATTGGTAATGCTGACGGGCAAAGTGCCGGAATACAGAATTCCCGCCACATGCTGTGCCGTAGTGCTTGTTGAGGCCGTGGATGCGTTGATGCTGTTAGCGGTGCCGGTATTCCCAATTGTGTTTGTGCTCAAGGTCATTGTGCCGCCTGTGCTTTGAATACCCACAAAACTATGAGAAACGGATGTTGATGAACCCAGTACGGTTACAGACCCGATGGTATTGTTTGAGATATTAATGGCAGATGCAGATGCATTGCCAATTCCAAAACTTATACCTCCGCTTGTGGAAATGGTAACCTGAACGGATCCGGTGCCGGAATTACCAATAGTGTTGCCTGTAGTAGATCCAACATTAAGGTTCCCGGCTGCACCATAGATACCACACCATACACCCGGCAAAGTAGTAGCACCGCTGGATGATGACCATGAAAAGTTCTTTATTGTATTGTTGTTGATATTACTTGTTGCCGTTGTTCCAACGTTTAAATTTATACCGATAAATCTATTCGCAACGGCGCCGGAAATGCTCCATGCAGAGCCGCCACAGGAGGCAGCACCTCCTCCAACGTAATTTCCCGTTATCGTGAAATTATTGAGATTCGTTGAGTTTAAATTAATACCGCAATGTGTCGCACCGGTTGTAGCAGTGCGACCGGCAGTCTGGAAGAAATTGTTGGAAGAGATGGTCCATCCTGGACTTGAACCTATAAATTACATTTACATCTAAGGTAACTAATAATCATCATGTTATCAGTATTTAACGTGATTTGTGTGGAAGCTGAATTACCTTAAATAAAGCTGAATTAAGTGAAATCTGTCCCCCCCAGTGTCCCCCCGTTTGATTTATTAGTTTACCTTCGTAACCCAATAAAGACAGTATGGCCGAAGTAAACTTCTATTTGAAAAATCCGAATGCAAAAGGCAAAACTTTGATCTATCTTTTTTTTAGCTATGACAAGCAGCGATTGAAGTATTCTTCGGGCGAATCTATCCGCCCCATACTATGGAATGCTAAAAAGCAACGGTCTGTCGGTTCTGCTGCTGGCTCGATGGAGTTAAATGGTTTTTTAGATAAAATCGGCGAGGACACAATGAATATTTACAGGCAGCTAAAGACGGGAGATGAGTTTATAAGTCTTCAATTATTAAAGGAAAAACTTGATGAGCGCTTTTCTGTTACAAAGAAGGCAAAGTTAAATTTGTTCTCGTTTATTAAACAGTTTATAGATTCTGTCAAAACATTGAAACAGGTGGGTACTATCAAGGCATATCAAACAACGCTGAACATTTTGAACGACTATAAAGATCTGACGAAAAAGAATCTTGATTTTAATACCATCAATCTTGATTTTTATAATGATTTCTCAGAGTACCTCATCAAAGAAAAAAAACTTAGTACAAACACTATCGGTAAGCACATCAAAATTCTTAAAGTATTTTTGAACGAAGCCACTGAAAGAGGGTTTAATACTAAAATGGATTATAAAAGCAAACGATTCAAAGTCGTTACAGAAGATACGGAAGCAATCTATCTGAGTGAACAGGAACTTGACCTGCTTTATAATTTGCCATTGGATTACTCAAAAAGACTCGACAAAGCAAGAGACTTGTTTATTGTTGGCTGCTATACTGGATTAAGATTTTCGGATTTTTCTCAGCTTCGCCCCGAAAATTTCAATAACGGGGTTATTAAAATTAGAACTCAAAAAACTGATGAGGTAGTTGTAGTGCCTGTTCATCAAAGGGTAAGCGCGATTATGGAGAAGTACAGTAATGAACTGCCACAGGCAATATCGAACCAAAAACTGAATGAGTATTTGAAGGAAATAGGAGCGCTGGCAAAAATAAATGATGATATACAGATTACAAAAAACAAGGGTGGCGAAAGAATAAAAACTACTTTTAAGAAATTTGATTTGATTTCAACGCACACCGCCCGCAGAAGCTTTGCAACGAATCTTTTTCTTGCCGGATTCCCTGCAATTTCAATTATGAGAATCACAGGACACCGGACTGAGAAAGCTTTTTCAAGATATCTTAAAATTTCACCGGAGCAAAATGCGGACTTGCTTGGCAAATTCTGGAACACCGAAATGAAACTTCAAACCGTTTAACATGGACAAGGCACATAAAGATGAGATGGTAGAATTCTTTGTATTAAATTCCGAAGAATACATTGATGCGAGGACGGCACTGCATGAAAACATCGAAAAATTTTCCGGGACAACCGAAATAATTAATTATCTCGAAAGGGTTTCTGGCATACTTAAATACATTGCGATTGAAATACGAATTTTTAATGCAGCAAATCCATCGCTTCAAGATGGCCGGACGGTAAACATTTTTGAGGAAACCGTCAACAAGCTTTCTGACTACGTGAAAATCCTCCGTGATAAATATTTCATAATGGATGAGCTACTTGGTACAGAAAAGGAATTGCAAACACCGTTGGTCATTTCTGCACACCAAGAACAGCCAACTCCCGATCTTTTGGCAGCATTCAAACAAAAGACGAACAAAGTACTGACGGAAAATGATGTTGAAGATTTAAAGTCCATTTTTTCGGAAGTCATTTCAAAGTCAGTACCACAGACATCAAGCGCTGACGATACAGAAATATTATTAAAGCGTAAGGATGTGGCGAAATTGTTTTCTGTTTCTTTGAAAACCGTGCATGACTGGATGAAATCAGGGAAATTGCCTGTTCACCGTATTAACAGCCGGGTGTTTTTCAAAAAAAGTGAAATATATGCGGTGCTTGAGGCAAAACCGAAATTGGGAAGAAAGAAAAATAGCTGAAATAGTTGATGGCATTCAAAAATCTATTCAACTCGCTCAAAAGATGTTTTATTACTTCGTGAAATAATCCGCCAACAGCTCTGCTTGTTTCAAAACCGTATCAATTGCTTTCTGCTGCTTGTCGGGCGGGTATCCCCATTTTGTGAGTGTCCGCTTTACAATTACCATCAGTTTTGCTCTTGCACTCTCTCTGATCGTCCAGTCAATGGTTGCATTTGCCCTGACTTTGTCGGTGATCTCTCTGGCAATTTCTTTCAGTTGCTCATCGCCTAAAACCTTCACGGCACTATCATTTACTTCTAAAGCATTGTAGAAAGCTACTTCATCCTTCGTCAAACCAAGACGTTCACCCTCCTGATCGGCTTCCTTTATTTCTTTTGCAATATTGATGAGTTCCTGAATGATCTCTGCTGTTGTCAATAAATTATTCTGGTAGCGTTTTATCGCACCTTCCAGCATTTCCAGTAGTTTCTTGCTTTTTACAAGGTTGGTCTTTGCCCTTGTTTTTATTTCATCATTCAATATCTTTTTCAGCAATTCCAGCGCGATATTCTGATGCTTCATCCCTTTCACCTCTGAAAGAAACTCATCGGACAGTATTGAAATCTCCGGTTTGTCGATTCCGGCGGCTTCAAAAATATCAATCACTTTATCTGAACTCAATGCCTCATCAACAATTTGCTTGATGGCCGTTTCAACCTGAATATCCGACTTGCCTGTACCCGGCACTTCAAACTTCACCAGTCGTGCCCGTACCGCCTGAAAAAATGCCACTTCCGGCAAATGAGATTGAACTTCATCTCTGGTGATACACAATGAAAGAGCCTGACTTAATAAACTGACTTCACGAATAAAGCGTTCATTGCCTTCCTGCAATCCAAAAATGTGTTCTTCCGCTTGCAGTATGATGGAGAGTTTTTCTTTTGAATCAACCGTAAAAAATCGTTTGTAGTTGAATTTATTGCTGCTTCCGTAATATGCTTCGGGTTCTTCAACCAAAATATCCTTGCGGGTGCTGCTGTCTTCGTCAAACATCTGCTGAACCACTTCCAGCTTTTCTTTAAATACTTCAACAGCCTTGATGATGTTCTCCGCCGGATTACCTTTGCCACCAGCCTCACCGTAAAAGGAAAGCGCTTTTTTAAGGTCACTGCCAATGCCCAGATAATCCACCACCAAGCCGCCGGGTTTGTCTTTAAAAACACGGTTTACCCTTGCAATTGCCTGCATCAGGTTGTGACCACGCATCGGCTTGTCAACGTAGATGGTGTTGAGGCAGGGTGCATCAAATCCGGTAAGCCACATATCCCGAACAATCACAATTTTCAAAGGGTCGGCAGGGTCTTTCATGCGTTCTGATAAATCCCTTCGCTGTTGCTTGGTTGTATAATGTTTCGCAATTTCAGGGCCATCGGCACTATTAGTGGTCATAACCACTTTGATAGTACCCTTCGTCATATCATCGCTCTGCCATTCCGGGCGAATAGCAATAATCTCTTTAAAAATATCTGCTGCGATTCTCCGGCTCATGGCTACAATCATTGCCTTACCATCAAAAACGGATTGTCGTTTTTCAAAATGAGTAACAATATCTTTTGCCAGATTGACTATCCTATCTTTATTACCAACAATGGCTTCCAGCTTAGTCCACTTGGCCTTCGCTTTTTGCTTTTCGGTGATTTCTTCGTCCTGCTCCAGATCAGCATCAAACTCCTCGATAAGGCGTTTACCTTCTTCATCAAGATTTACTTTTGCAAGGCGGCTTTCATAGAATATCTTTACTGTTGCGCCATCGGTAACGGCATCTTTGATATCATAACGGTCAATGTAGTTGCCGAAAACCTGCGGTGTATTTACGTCCGTGCCTTCAATCGGAGTGCCTGTAAAACCTATGTAAGTAGCATTGGGCAGGGCATCCCGCATGTACTTGGCAAAGCCAAAGGCAATGCGTTTACCAATAATCTCTTTCGTTTTCTTATCTCTTTCGTCAACCAATTTCGCTTCAAAGCCGTATTGCGTTCTGTGGGCTTCATCAGCGATCACTACAATATTTTTTCGGTCGGAGAGCTGTTCATACACAGAGCCGGATGCAGAACTTGCCGAAGCATCAACCATGAACTTCTGAATTGTAGTGAAGACGATACCACCGCTGGCCACTTTCAGCAATTGTTTCAAATGTTCACGGCTCTCGGCTTGTACAGGCTCTTGACGTAACAACTGCACGGAAGCGGCAAATGTGTCGAATAACTGGTCGTCCAGATCATTGCGGTCGGTAATGACAACGATGGTCGGGTTTTGCATTTCGGGTGCGGTTATCAGCTTGCCCGAATAAAAAACCATGCTTAAACTTTTTCCTGAACCCTGTGTGTGCCATACCACGCCACCACGTTTATCTCCGGTCACGCCTGATGCAATAATTGAGGACTGAACCGCTTTGTTTACGGCGTAGTATTGATGATATGCTGCTAATTTTTTCTCGGTGAATATCTGTATCAGTCCTGTTTTTGTATCTATTTTTTTTGTTTTCTCAAATACAATGAAGTTGCGTACCAGATCAAGCAGGGTAGATGGCTGCATCATGCCCTGCAACAAGGTTTGCAACTGTGGTTTGAAGCGTGAAGCGTCTTTTATTCCGTCTGCACTCTTCCATGTCATGTAGCGGCTGAGGTCGGCAGAAACACTGCCTGCCCTGCATTCCAGACCGTCTGAAACAATACAGACGGCATTGTATGTAAAAAGACTTGGAATAATCGCCTTGTACGTTTGAATTTGTTTGTATGCACTCAGAATATTGGCATTTTCGTCAGTTGCATTTTTAAGCTCAATCACCACCAACGGTAACCCGTTTACAAAAAGTAACACATCAGGCCGTTTATTCTGATTGTTTTCAATGATGGTGTATTGATTGACTATTAAAAACTGATTGTTCGCCGGATTCTCAAAATCAATCAATGCTACCTCATGACTGCGCTCGTAACCGTTTTGCTGATACGGAACTTTAACTTTCTCGACTAACAATTTATGAAACTCTTCGTTGTTGTGCAACAACACGGGTGAATATATCCGCAATACTATTTGAATAGCGTTTTCCTGAGCTTCTAACGGAATGTGCGGATTTATTTTTGCTATGGCCGAACGTAAACGGTTTGTGAGGAGGATCTGCTGATAGCTTTCCCGTTCGCAAAACAAACCTTCGGGCGAAAGCTCTTTGCCGTTGGCATATTCCCATCCCTGCGATTGCAGCATTTCAATCGCTGAGGCTTCAATGATATTTTCAGTGATGGGTTTCAAATTATTTTTTCTTTGTTGATGGACTGAGTTTCTTCACGGCTTTATCAAAATCGCTTTCAAAAAGTTTATCCTGAACAATGCGGTATTTTTCAAATTCATTTTCAGCAAATGCTTTGGCAATCGCTTGTGTAACTTTACCTGCATTTTTTAAAATGTCTTTTTCATTGAACTGCAAAAACGCATTCAGCTTGTCTGCCCAGTCCTTCATCGTCATGGGGATACTCCGTTCTGCCTGTGTTTCGGCATAATCCAGATACATGGTAACAAAACGGTCAAGGTTCTTTAGTTCTGTTTCTTTCAGATAATTTTTAGCAACAGAAACATCGGTTTTGATAATTTTTCCTGACGGCGCATTCTTCCATGTGGTTAATCCCATGTTTTGATTTTTGCTGTCGGCACGGTTCATTACCAGTTCGGCGGCAGTGTTCCCATGAATAGCAAAGTGCAATTTATTTTGAACAGAGGCAAAAAAGTTTTGTGTTACCGTGTCATCCGTGTTGTAGTCAACTGCCGTGGCGTATATGTCGGTTATTTTCTGATAAAATCTTCTTTCGCTTGCCCGAATCTCTCTTATTTCGGCCAACAGGGTTTCATAATATTCTTTGCTGAGAAATGCCCCATTCTTCAGGCGTTCCTTATCCAGAACATAACCGCGAATAGCAAAATCTCTTAATACCGAAGTTGCCCATTGCCTGAATTGGGTTGCCTTTTGTGAGTTTACACGATAACCGGTAGCAATGATGGCGTCAAGATTATAATGTTTTGTTTTATAGTTTTTACCATCGGTTGCAGTTACCGAGAATTCCTCGGTTACTGAATTCTCGTCCAATTCATGTTCTTTAAAAATATTTTTCAGGTGAAGTGAAATATTATCCGCACTGCAATCGAACAAAACCGCCATCATTTTTTGGGATAACCATATCGTTTCATCCTGATAACGTACTTCTATTCCATTTTCACCTGCTTGTGAGGTGAAAATCAGAAACTCAGCCGTGCTGTTTCGTATTTGAAGACTTTTATTTTTCATTTATTCAATATCTATTTTTTCACTAAGCAAATACAAATCACGATAAAGTTAAAAATATTTATTCCATAGTGGCGGTTTCCCATGCACCTCAAAATGCCGTTGCATTAATAATCCCTCAACGTATCCGGGTAAATCGTTGTGAGTTTCATCCATTGTAACAAACCAATAAATGTCGAGGCCATCAATCTTTCCCACGGCCATTTTTTTATCAAAGAACTCCTGACGGTTTAATCCATCCTGATTGTTATTGATCCTGCCCTTCAATAATTGTTCTTTAAAAATGCCGGATTGTGTGATGGTTCCTGAATTACCAATGTAAACCAGATCAACATGCCCTTTTGCCAAACGAAGAATATAGTAAATCCCCGGCAATTCAGGAACATCTTTGCTCACAAACGCTAAATTATCCCCTCTCTGAAAGAAGAAATGCCCCTTGTTTTTGTATTTATTCGTTTCGCTAAACATACTTTCAATTCTTCACTCTTCACTTTTCACTTTTCATTCTTTACCCTCACCTCCCCACTCATCAACTTTGGCAATAACGTATCCCGAAGTTGGGTAAGGCTGCGGATTTGTAATTGGTTTGTAAATATTTTTTCAAATATTGAATTAACTCTTTCATTAAATTCTATTAGCATATTTTCAGGAGGTAGATTAATATCGATATTTGAAAAATCACCAGTATTTAAGTTATCTGTTGCTGTACCACCACTCGCCATAGCCAGTAATTCATCCTTCATACGGCTCATTTTCAAAAATAGAAAATACGTATAAAACTCTTTTACGGGAATAATTGAATTAATTTGTTGATTGGTTTGAGCCGTTTTCGCATTCATTACGACAAGCCCAACGGTTGCGATACAACTGACACAAATAGATTTCGGCGGAAGGTTTTTATTATATTGTGAGTAAGCGCCCGATTGAGTGAGGCTATCAACAGTGCTAAAAACAAATACATTATCGTGCATGTCTGGTATTTTAATAAATGGAATTTCCCCATCAAAATATTCAGATATCTTTTTAGACGGGGTTTTTCCGCAAATTATTTTCCCTAACGCACTCAATTTTACAATTTTCCAACTCTCCTCTGCCTCCTCAACAAACCACTGCCTGAAAAGTGTTTCGGCTAATTGCTCAAGGGTTTTGTTTTGGCGGTGCAGTAAGTCTATTTTATCATCGAGGCTGCTGGGGATTGATGATATAGCGCACTGTTCTGAGTAGGATATTAAAGGAACTGAAACTTTATGAAAATCTTTTAATACTACTCTAGGAATTGCTGTGCCTGAAATAAAACTATTTTTCATTAAGTATTGTGATATAGGAGAAAGCAAGTAATACATATAGAAATATGGATCAAAACCTTCTTTCAATCTTGCAATCGCAATTGATGATAACAATACAATCTTTTCAGGTTGAGCGTAGACAAAAATTATATCCAAACAATTAGCTCCGTCTTTTGAAATTAAAATATCTCCTTTATTAGGGCTGCAATTGGCTTGAACCAATGAATTAAAATCTTTCTCAGAAATAGTTTTACAATTCTCAAATTCAAAGTAGTTGTATCGCATATCCTTCACTGATGCCATATAATATTGAGAAAGTTCTACTTTAGGTGAGAAGTGAGAACCATCAGTAATTACAGTGCATATTTCACCTAATTCTGCGACACTCCAATCATTTGGGAGATTTCCTATTTCAGTTTCTTTCCACTCACTCATATTAACCCTTCAATTTTTTCAGCAAACTTAAAGTTTCGGTATCCATTTTAGAAAAAGCGAACCATTTTTTACCGAGGTCTTTTAATGAAGCACCGATATGATAAAGTTCTTTTTCGTCAATAATCAGGAAGCGGTCGTGCGCCTGTTTCAGTTCCTTTACCTGTACCGGTTCATATTGGGCGTTATGCTTGCTAATATCTAATTGAAGCTGCTTGCTTAATGCTTTAGTGTAAATCGTGAGTTGTACACCTTTTTTCCTTTTTATAAAAAGAGTGAGTACAGTATCATCAATGTAATTATCAACGAGGATAATTGATTTGCCAGCATTACGAATGAGGTTAGCAATAAAGGAATAGGCATCGTAAATCTGGCCATCAAAGAAAATACCCTTTTCGGGTTGCAGTTCCTTTTTTTCCAATGCTGTAAAAATACGGTCGAACTTTTCATCAGTTTCGATCTGCTTGCGTTCAACCTTGTCCAGACGATGAAAAACAACTGCATTATCTGCAATGAATTTTCTCATCTCCACGAAAGCCTGCATGATCTGTATGCTCATTTTAACGGCTGTTTCGCTTTTCAACACTGCGGAGAGCATTGCAACTCCTTGTTCTGTAAATACGTAGGGCAAATATTTACGATGTTGTCCACGACCGGTGTTTAAGGTGCCATTTTGGAACCTTAAAGAATCAATTTTTGAGGTGCCAATATGGAACCTCAAAGATTCCCATTCTTCTTCATTAAGAAGGAACATGAAGTCAGCAGGAAAACGTCCAATATTACGCTTGACGGCTCTGTTTAATAATTTCGTTTCAACGCCATACAGTTCTGCCAGATGGCTGTCGAGCATCACCTGAAAGCCCCGGGCAGTAAAGATGCGGTTTTCAATATCTATCCGATTTATTATTTTATTGTTTGTCATGAGTTCATAAAACGTTTAATCACACATTGATTTTACTAAGATTCTCTGCAATCCGTTTATTTAATTCTGCTTCTTCCGCAATTTGTTTTTCCAGTTCAGATTTCAGCGCATTGAAGCGTTCGGGGAAATTAAAATCATCTTCATCATCGGGCAAGCCAACAAACCTGCCGGGCGTAACAACATAATTCAGGGCTTTCACCTCTTCGATAGAAACGCTTTTGCAAAAACCCTGTATGTCCTGATAATCGGTGGATTCGACAGGCTCAACCACCGAAGCCCGCCAGTTGTGGTAGGTGCTTGCTACCTTAGCAATATCTTCATCGGTAAACTCAAGGTTCTTTCGTGTTTTTAAAAAGCCAAGGTTGCGGGCATCAATAAAAAGTATTTCACGTTTGCGCTTTTGTTTGTTGCGACTTAAAAACCACAGGCAAGCCGGAATCTGCGTATTCAAAAATAATTTAGACGGCAAGTTTACGATACAATCGATCAGGTCGTTCTCAATAAGAGCCTTTCGTATTTCGCCTTCATTACTTGTCTTGGTGGTCAGAGAACCTTTCGCCAACACAAAGCCCGCCTGTCCATTAGGCGCAGTATGGTAAAGAAAATGTTGTATCCATGCGTAGTTCGCATTTCCTGCTGGCGGCACACCATAAACCCACCGGGCATCTTTTTGTAGGAGTTCACCACTCCAGTCGCTGTCGTTAAAGGGTGGGTTCGCAATGATATAATCGGCTTTCAGGTCTTTATGTGCATCATTCAGAAAACTGCCTTCATTGTTCCACTTCACATTACTGCTGTCAATTCCTCGTATGGCAAGATTCATCTTTGCCAGCCGCCATGTAGTCTGGTTGCTCTCCTGCCCGTATATCGAAATGTGGTCAGAAGGGTTCAGGGAAAGCTTATTGCCATTGCTCTTTTTATAATAATCCTGATGATGTTTGATGAATTTTTCACTCTGCACAAACATTCCGCCGCTGCCGCAACAGGGGTCAAATACCCGGCCTTCATAAGGCTCCAGCATTTCAACAAGGAGTTTCACTACACTTCCGGGCGTATAGAACTGTCCGCCTTTTTTACCTTCCGCCAATGCAAACTCACCGAGGAAGTATTCAAACACTCTTCCAAGCAGGTCTTTACTTTGAGCTTCTTTTGTGCCCAGAGTCGCGGTGCTGACAAGATCAACCAGACCGCCCAAACTAGCTTTATCTAATTTCTCCTGTGCAAATACTTTCGGCAAGACCCCTTTTAGAGATGGATTGTCTTTTTCAATGGCATCCATTGCATCGTCAATATCTTTACCGATGGTTGGAAGCTTTGCCCTGCCCTGTATATAAGTCCAACGTGCATCAGACGGCACAAAGAAAACCTTCTCGGCAAGGTATTCGTTTTTATCTTCGGGATCAGCGCCATCGCTCTTTTGAGATGTGAGCTGCTGAAACATTTCCTCAAACGCATCAGAAATATATTTCAGGAAGATGAGACCCAATGCCACATGCTTATACTCGGCAGCATCCATGTTCTTCCTCAGTTTGTCTGCCGCTTTCCACAATTTCTTCTCTAAGGGCTCTTCCTGTTCTTCTTTTTTAGTCTTTGCCATGAATCGGTGTCAATATTTTCAGGTTACATTATAACAAGTCTGCTAATTTAAGTTTTATATTTTGAATGTAGCCATACATTACGAGGTAAAAACAACCTGATTGGCACACCTGCCCGTTTTTTTGCGTTGAAAATACAGAGAATACTCCGATTGAATCGTGCAAGCGAGGCATTATTGGATAAAATATGTTGTTGGGGAGGTCACGGTTCATTTTTAAAACTAAGGGATGCGACTTTTTATCTATGACAGGTGATTCCCCGGTTAAAATTTTGAATTTAGCAGCAGATCGGGAGGATTTCAACCAAATTAATTTTATCCAAGGGGTCAAAGAAGGAATTATTTACTAATATCTTGAGGGTAAACGGCCAAAACCAACCGGATATCCGTTGTAGGAGCCTTATTTTTTTCAGGACGGTGCATATTTCCCAATTACGAGAGGCTGTTCAAAAAATGTCAAAAACTGCTCGATTCCTGTTAAATTCTGTATGATTTCTGTCAAATTCTGTACGATTCCTGTCAATTCCTGTCAAATTCTGTACGATTTCTGTCAATTGCTTGTTTCGGCAAAATAAAAAAGCCTTTTTCTGCTAAAAATTGCCATGCTCCGGCCTATTTCTACCTGCAAAAGGATAGTTACTACTTAAAACCGCAATGTATCTACCGAAAAGCGATGCTTTTCTACCAAAATCTGCCAAAAAACGATATTTTTCTACCAAAATCTACCAAAAAGCGGTGCTTTTCTACCAAAATCTACCAAAAAACGGTGGTTTTCTACTAAAATCTACCGAAAACCAACTGAAAATGGCATATTCCTGGATGCGCTGCTATTTAGTGTGTTGAAATAGAGTGATTTAAAGTTGTGCGGGACTTATTCCGGGCGATTATTGCCCATTTTTTACCGTAATGATGCCGTTATGGGGGGTAAAAGAGTGGAGGGATTGCTAAAGGATCGAGAAAGACCAAAGTTGAAAGCGAAGCTTAGTCAAATGTTAAGATTGGTTCAGGCGCTGGTCAAATTCTGAAATATTAAACAAAATAAATCGGCGCTGATATTATATTTTTTTATATTTGAAGTGGCAATTTCATTGACTGGAATTTTTGCGAAAACATGATAATAGCCAGTTTGACACTCCACAATCATAATTTTTATTGAAACTTTGACAGATTAGTAATTGAGAAACAATAACAACCTATTCCCATGAGAAGATTAGCGTTAATAACCTTGGTTTCACTATTGGTCTGCGCTTCGCCGAAGGTATATTGCCAAGCAGCAGGAGACTCGTTAACAACAAAATATGTCTATTGTGAACTTGTTGGAACTGCAAAATTTCTAAGCACAAAGGTTACTGTTTCTGTTGATTACGGTGGAAAAAACGCTCTAAATATCCAGTGTGCGCCGGTTCAAATTGACCACCTCG
>JBAXND010000025.1 GCA_037133915.1 Bacteroidota bacterium | reverse complement strand
AAGCCGGGCTTATGCTTCGGCTTCTTTCAAACTTTTACCGGACAACAGTGAATTATTTTGAAATATTTTGTATAGAAAATTACTTTAAAGCAGCCTGATTCTATAATGAGTGTATCTTTTTCTAAGATGAATGATGCTGTTTTTTCTATGGAAATTTTCCTAAATTTTCAGATAATGGTATTAACATAAAGTAAATCAGTACTTAATCCAGCTATTGACAAATCTTACAATGCTTTTAATCTGGTATTTATTATAGCTGATATTTTCTACTGATGCTTTTCTTCGTTTTGTATCTTTTTTAATTTCCTGGCATACTACTTTTATATTAAAAAGATTTATGATAAAACGCATACAAAAAAAATCGTCCATGGGTTTTCCTGTTAAAGTTATTAAAGCTGCCATTGTAACACAAACGATAGCTTTAATTCTTTGCGGGCAAATTGCGGCTCAATCAAAAACCAATACGGGTACTGAGGCTGGCGAAATAGTTCCGGGCGCCGAAATGGTGGTGATGAATCAGGGTGCACTTATACCATCATTTATACAGTTCAAACGAGGTTCTGAAATTGAATTGGGAACATGGAATGCCTGGATAAATAAGCAATTCAGACTTGCTCCTGAAATCAGTTTTTCTCAAACAAGTACTGAAACGGACTCACGAGGCATGACTCATTATCGGTATAACCAGCGATGGCTTAATTATACGATTTTTGGAAGCGAAATTATACTTCATACATCGACAGGGAAAATTGAATCAATAAGCGGGCACATTCGCGAAAAATTTAAGGTGCACGCACAGGTGGTGTTATCTGAGGAGCAAGCGCTGAACCGTGCATTGCAGAGTATTGCTGCTCAAAAATATCAGTGGGAGTTGCCGGAAGAAGAACTGCTGTTGAAGCGCGAACTTGGCGATAGCTCTGCCTCATGGTTTCCACATGCCGAATTGGTGCTTGTTCCTGATAGCGGTAACTTTTCCGGAGAAAACCGTCGGCTGGCCTATAAATTTGATGTGTACGCTCATCAGCCCTTATCGCGTAATTATGTTTTTGTTGATGCCGCCGATGGCAGAATCTTATTGAAAGTTAACCGCATTTGTATGGAACATGAAAACATAACCGCTAATGCAGTGGGTACAGCCAATACAAAATACAGCGGACCACGATCAATAACCACTGATGTTTTTGGAATCAGTAGTCAGTACCGCTTGCGCGAAACCGGCCGTGGACTTGGAATAGAAACATATAATATGAAATCAGGCATAAATTATTCCGCTGCTGTAGATTTTATTGATGCTGATAATATATGGAGTAATGTCAATGCGCTTCAGGATGAAGTAGCCACCGATGTCCATTGGGGGACTGAAAAAACCTATGATTATTTTCTCACAAAATTCAACAGGAATAGTGTGAATAATGCCGGTTTAAAGCTAAAGAATTACGTTCATGCAAACCTTGTTGCCTTCGGGTTTGTTGATAATGCCAATGCTTTTTGGGATGGTTCACGCATGTCGTATGGCGATGGGAATGGGACGTGCGGTCCCTTTACAGCTTTGGATATTGTTGGTCATGAGATAACACACGGCGTAATTCAATACAGCGGACAACTCAATGCTACAGCCGAGTCTTTGGCTCTGAATGAAGGTTTTGCTGATATTTTTGGCGTTTGCATTGAGGCATATGCAAAATCCGGCAACTGGACCATGGGCGAAGATATTTGCAGTCCGATTAGAGATTTATCGGACCCTAATTCATTGGACTATCCGGATACATATCTTGGTAATTATTGGGATTTTGGTGGCGAGGCACACACTAACAGTGGTCCGCTCGGATATTGGTTTTACCTCTTATCAATGGGTGGGTCCGGAACCAACGACCTAAGTGATAATTATAACATCACCGGTATAACTATTGATTCTGCCGCCATTATTGCTTACAATACCTTATACTACCTTACATCAACCTCAACCTATGATGACTGCCGGGCAGCCTCATTAATGGTTTGCAGCAGTCTGTACGGACCCTGCTCAAAAAAGTACGAGCAATGTGCCAATGCATGGTATGCCGTTGGTGTTGGACCGGCTTATAGTGTCTTGCCCACAAATGTGGCTGCCACCGCTTTGCCCGCTATTCTGAATTTTGGAACAGCATTGTCTCTTACAGGCAGCGCTGTCGGAGCCACTTCCTGGACATGGAGCGGTCCCGGCGGTTTTTCATCTACCGCGCAAAATCCCGTGTTTACAGTATATACAACATCCAGAGCCGGTATCTACACATGCGTTGTTTCAAATAGCTGTGGCTCGAAAACAGCCTGTACAGCTTCTATTATTGTAAATCCGATGGCTCAAATTTGTTCGTTCGCACTTGGAAGTGCGGCGGTTTGCCTGGGCAACACAGTTGAAATACCGATACAATTTACCGGACTTAATCAACCTGACGTCGGCGATATTTCTATACAAATACAAATTTCAGACACCGGAATAATTAGGTATACGGGTTTTACCGATTTGAATCCATCAATTTCCGGGGCTAATCTTTCTGTTTATAAATTTAACAGCGGAATTGTTGATACGATTTCAGTACAATGGCTGAATCCGGGTTCCTGCAGCTTCAGTACTGCTGCTGGAACTCTGTTGAAACTTCGTTTTTACTGCACGAATAAAGGCAATGTTGATCTTCGGTTTTTGTCTGGGGTTCAGGTAAAAGTTATTGACTGCAGCAGCAACTTCCCGTATGCAGTTAACTGGACCAATGCATCCATTGCAATCAATGGCCCGATTACACAGTATTCCGCATCCGTATCATCAAATCCTGCATGTACCGGCGATTTCGTAAGGTTAACCGCATTGGCTGCCGGGGCAACAATGTGGCACTGGTACGGGCCGGGTGGCTATACTTCAACGGTTCAAAATCCCGTAATACAAAATCTGACTACTGCCATGAGCGGAACTTATACGCTTACTGCACAAAATTATTGTGGTGGCAATATCGTGCTTACACAGGACCTAACAGTCATAAGCGGCAACTGTTTTATTCAGCCATGGCTTGGATTTAACAGCAATTGGTCGTCTCCGGCAAACTGGCAGGGAGGGCAAATTCCCGACTCAAACACCGATGTGGTAATTTCTTCTTCGGCGAACAACCCGGTAATAAATGGATTCGCAGAATGCCGTAATTTGATAATTAATCCCGGTGCAACACTCACTATTTTACCCGGGCAGTCGCTCACGGTTCACGGTGTTACAACGCTCAATGGGGCGCAATGTTTGATAATTAAGTCGAATAACACCGGTACGGGTTCATTTATTGATAACGGAATAATTAATGGAAACGGCACCGCTAAAGTAGAACGGTACATAACAGGAAACGTTTGGCATTATATTTCAGCTCCGGTTACTATTGCTACGGCATCGGTATTCAGCGGTCAGTATTTGAAAAGCTGGAACGAGAACAATTATTCATGGTCCAATCTAATTACACCTGCAGCACCCATTGCTACACTTCAAGGATATGCTCTGAAATCGCTCAGTTCAAGTACATATAATTTCTCTTCAAAGCCCAATACCGGCAGTCTGCAACTTTTGCTCACCAGAAATTCAAACCTGCCCTTAAGTAAGCAGGGATGGTGCCTGGCCGGAAATCCCTATCCGAGTTCCATAGATTGGGATGCGCCTTTGGGTTGGAATAAAATCAATGTTGATAACGCTGTTTATGTGTATAATCAATCATACTCAAACTATGCTGTTTACAATAATGGGATTGGTGTTAATGGTGGTTCCAGGTATTTACCTCCGATGCAGGGCTTTTTTATTACCTGCAATAATAATTCGGGCGGCATCATTGAAATGAATAATCAGGTCCGTATACATAATAATACCGGCTTTTTGAAATCGGAAGCTGAGCCGGATTATATCAGACTTACACTGAAAAATGAAGCCTGGCGCGATGAAATTGTTGTAAGGATATGCCAGCAATCTTCTGCCGGATTTGACGGACAGTTCGATGCCTATAAATTTATGGATGGTGGCCTGAGCCAGTTGTGGACAGAGAACTCAAATAGCTCATCCGTTCAGTATGCAATAAATACGATTCCCGACGTTCAGAATGGTGCCGAAATTCCTGTTGTTTTTAGACCCGCACACAATGGATTATTTTCAATTACCGCAAGCGAGTTTGAACATTTAATCCAGCATACCGGAATATTTTTGGAAGATCTGAAAACTGGTGTTACAACAAATCTTGCAGACACACCCGAATATTATTTTACGGCAGACACGGGTGATGCAGTTCATAGGTTTGTATTGCATTTTGAAGCCGCTGTGATAAGCGGGAAGCAACCGTTGCTGCCTGTGGAATCTTCGGCAAGTACCGTGGTTCCCAATCCAAATAATGGTGTCTTTACAGTTGTTCCGGGTAATCGAATCAAAGAACAATATTATATCAGCATTGCCAATGCGGAAGGACGAATAATTTACAATAGTTCAAGAGCGATGCAAGGCGACCAACGAATTTTTGCGGGGACACTCAGGCGAGGATTGTATTATCTGAGAATGAAAACTTCTGTGCGTACGGAAATTGTTAAGTTTATTGTTGCAGAATAAACAAACATTATTTGCTCACCGTCTTCACGTCAAGAGCATCGCGCAAAGCGTTACCGACGAGCATAAATGCGAGTACCATGAGCATAATGGCAATGCCCGGAATAATGGCGAGGTAGGCTGCGTCAAGTATGATATACGCGTAATGTTCCTTAATCATGGTTCCCCATGAGGGCATGGGCGGCTGAACGCCTATTCCCAGAAAACTGAGGCCTGCTTCTATCAATATAGCTGATGCGAAATTTGCTGCGGAAATTACAATAACAGCCCCCATAACATTCGGTAAAATATGCCTGAAAATAATCCTGAAACTTTTAAATCCCAATGCCTTTCCTGCTTCCACAAATTCTTTTTCGCGAATGGATAAAATCTGTCCGCGGACCACTCGTGCCACTTCAACCCACATGGTGAGTCCAACCGCAATAAAAACCTGCCAGAAACCTTTTCCTAAAGCAAATGTTATGGCAATAACCAGCAATAAGGTCGGTATTGACCAGATAACGTTGATGAACCAAACAATTACATTATCAACCCAACCACGGAAATAGCCGGCCAGCGCCCCAAACAGTATGCCAATAACCAGCGATATCAGAACTGAAATAAGTCCTACCGACAGGCTTACCCGCGTCCCAATCATTAACTGACTCAGCAAATCGCGCCCGAAACGGTCTGTTCCGAGTAAAAACGTTTTATCAATGATGTTATTTTTTTCAATTTCTGTTTTGAGTTCAGCACAACTTTTAGTAACCGGATTTCCATCAATATCTGTGAAGGAAATGGTTCCATCGGATGATAGCACCGGCGCTGTTTCTGCTTGAAGCGGAAACAAAACATCGGCAAAGTTATAGGCTTTTATTTCTCCGTCATTGGGTACGGCTCCCGTATACGCTTCAACGAATATTGTGTCTGATTTGAATGAATATTTATAAATCGGAACTGCGGTGTATTCGCTTTTATGTCCCGATATCATCGTACTAAAAAAGTTTTTTGCTGAAGCCGGTTCGTTTTTACGTACCATCAGCATTTTTACTGAAAAACCGGGCTTTTTGGTGGTGAGCTCAAGGAATTGCTGATTGGCGAATGGCGTATTGTCGGGTGTTATAAGGTATCCCAGCAACGAAATTACCACCGCAAACCCAATAAAAATCAGAGCGCCAACGGCGAGTTTGCTTTGTAAAAAACGTTTCCACGCTTTACGCGATAATGATGACGACGATATGTACTGTTTTCGTTTGAACACGCTGTAAATTGTAGGAATTTTAATGCAGCAAATGTAGAAAATAATTTAAATCATCTTTATTGATTTAAGCTGCATAATAGTTTATATTTGTGATTCGTCGATTAATCGAAGCGATTATAGGCTAATTTGGGGAATCAATAAAAGAACAGCATGGTTATTACAATCAACGGAAAAAAAATATTCTTTACAGCTCAGGGTCGCGGAAATACAGTTGTGCTGCTTCATGGTTTTACCGAAACTCTTGATATATGGAATGATTTTGCTGTCCGGCTTTCAGCAAATTTTCATGTTATTACTATTGATTTGCCGGGGCATGGGCGCAGTGAGTGTTTGGGCGAAATACATACTATGGAAGCCATGGCTGAATGTGTGCATGCTGTACTGAAGTCGCAGCGTGTTACAGAATGTGCCATGGCCGGACACTCAATGGGTGGCTATGTAATGCTTGCCTTTGCCGAAAAGTATGAGGAAATGATGCGTGGCTTATGCCTTTTTCACAGCACTGCTTATGCCGATACACCCGACGGAAAAGTAAACAGACAACGTACAATCGATGTTATAAAGAAAAATCACGCAGGTTTTATCAGCAACTTCATTCCGGAATTATTTGCCCCTGCTAACAGAAGCCTTCTGAAACGCGAGATTCAAACCCTGACCGAAGCTGCACGGGGAATGACCAAAGAATCTATTATCGCATCGCAACGCGGAATGCTTGAACGGCCCGATCGTAGCCATGTGCTGAAAAATTGCCCTGTTCCGGTACTCATTATAGCCGGAAAGCTGGACAGCCGGATTCCATATGAAAAGGTGCTGCAACAAATGGCACTGCCCAACGATTGTATTGCCTTGCTGATGGGTGATGTCGCGCATATGGGCTATCTCGAAGCGACCGAAAAAACATTTTATGCACTTAATTCATATCTGGACGGGCTTTGGTAATGCCCGTCTGTGAGAGTCTTCAATTATAGAAACAAAGTAAAAACAATTATAATCACAGTATGAAAACAGATCTTGAAATTGCACGCGAAGCAAAAATGCTGCACATAAAAGAAATTGCTGCACAATTAGGCGTTCAGGAAGATGACCTGCAGATGTATGGCAAGTATAAAGCAAAACTGCCGTTAAAACTCATAGATAAAGACGTTGTGCGACAGCACAAACTCATTCTGGTGTCGGCTATTTCTCCTACTCCGGCGGGCGAAGGAAAAACAACGATGTCTATAGGTCTATCGCAAGGCTTGAACCGGATTGGAAGAAAGACAACTGTTGTACTGCGCGAACCGTCGCTTGGACCCGTATTTGGAATGAAGGGCGGTGCCGCCGGTGGCGGATTCTCACAAGTGCTGCCTATGGAAGATATCAACCTGCATTTTACAGGCGATTTTGCTGCTATTGAAAAAGCACACAATCTGCTTGCGGCACTTATCGATAATAACATCCAGAATAAACGAAACCATCTGCCGCTCGATCCCCGGACCGTTTCGTGGAAACGTGTGATGGATATGAATGACCGCTCACTGCGTAAAACAATTGTAGGGCTGGGCGGAACCATGTCGGGAGTGCCACGCGAAACGGGCTTCGACATCACAGCCGCATCCGAAGTGATGGCCATTCTTTGTTTGTCGGATAACCTGAATCATCTGAAAGAAAAACTGGGGAATATTTTTATCGGTTACACCTACGATAAAAAGCCTGTGTATGCCCGCGATCTTAAAGCAAACGGTGCTATGGCGGCATTGCTTAAAGATGCGATAATGCCCAATCTGGTTCAGACTATTGAAAATACTCCTGCAATTATTCATGGTGGTCCGTTTGCAAATATTGCACAGGGCACCAACAGTGTAATCGCCACCAGAATGGGACTTACGTTAACTGATTATGTGGTCACCGAAGCAGGATTTGGTTTTGATCTGGGAGCCGAAAAATTCCTCGATATCAAATGTGTTTATGCAGGACTGGCGCCCAGTGCTGTTGTGCTTGTGGCAACCGTTCGCGCATTAAAATACCATGGCGGCGCCGACCTTAAAACGCTCAAAGAGCCGAACCCCGAAGCATTGCGAAGAGGATTGGCAAATCTGGAAAAACATATTGAGAATATGGGGCACTTCCATATCTGCCCCGTTGTTGCCATCAATAAATTTGTGACCGACACCGATGAAGAACTGAATATTATCAGGGATAAATGCACAGAACTGGGTATTCCGTCGGCCATTGCAAATGTGTGGGCTGAAGGTGGCGGCGGTGCTGTTGAACTTGCCGAAATTGTTGGTAAGGTTGTTGACCGCTGTCATGCTAAATTTACGCCCATGTATGATTGGGAATGGTCTATAGAGAAGAAAATTGAAACCATTGCCAAGAAAATTTATGGGGCTGAAGCGATTGATTACACGGCAAAAGCAAAGAAAGATTTAATTAAAATTCATGAACTGGGGCTTGATAAACTTCCTGTCTGTATAGCAAAAACGCAGAAGTCACTATCGGATAATCCTGACCTGCTGGGTCGGCCGAAAGATTTTATTGTTACGGTCAGAGAAATAGAAATAGCAGCCGGAGCCGGTTTTGTGATTCCGATTACCGGTGAAATCATGCGTATGCCGGGCCTTCCGGAAGTGCCGGCAGCAGAAAATATTGATATTGATAACGAAGGAAATATTACCGGACTGGCTTAATTCCGGAAGCAAAAAATAGTGCATCAGTCATTGTCTTCAGCAAACCACTCTGCCGAAGAAGTGACTGTTTCGCAAAGTTTTAAGTGATGAAGTTTTAAATGTTCCGGAAGGATTTTTTTAATCCTTGATGCAAAGTCTATCAGCATATTTTCGCAGGTTGGCTGATAGGGCAGAAGTACAATATTTTCAAATCCTGACAGACCTTTCAGCGTTTCAGCAGGCGTTTTATCGTAAAGAACCAGGGAATGGTCGAGCTGATTGGTAATATTATCATGGATTAGTTTTTTCAAAAGCGTAAAATCCATCACCATGCCATTGTGGGGGTCTTCATCATTTGCAATGGTCTGCCCGCTAAGCGTAACGTAAAGGTAGTATGAATGCCCATGAATATTACGACAGGGACCGTCGTAATTCAGCAATGCATGAGCCATTTCAAATTTAAATTCTTTGGTGATGCGGATAATATCCATGTTGTGAAGATTAAAAGTTGAATCTTTTCTGCAAAGGTAAGATTAATAAATCAGGAAATTTATAGCGTTTTTTAAATGAAAAAGTGCTGAAGATTGATATATATCCTTGGGTAAAGCTTATATTTTGCTTATATTAGTATGATTTTAATTATTTTTATGCCATTATTTATAAGGTTTTCTAAAACAACCATTATTCAAAAAACATTGTCTACCTGAAGTCTTAAATCCAATGCCCTTGAAAAAGAGATTCTCTGTCCTTGTATTATTCCTTTTATTCATTGCAATTAAAGGATTTGCACAGGCGCCCGTTGCAGATTTTTCAGCCAATACTACTACCGGTTGCGGCACGCTTATCGTTACCTTCACTGACCTTACAACCAATAATCCCACTTCATGGTTGTGGAACTTTGGCGACGGTGGTACTTCCACTATTCAAAACCCTACGCATGCATATGTTGCTCCGGGCACCTATACCGTAACACTTAAAGCGACCAACTCCCAGGGCAATAATACAATCGTTAAAACTGCATACATTCACGTTTTTGCACTGCCCACACCGTCATTTTCGGCAGCACCTCTTTCGGGCTGTTCTCCACTGGCAGTTCATTTTACAAATACGTCTACTCCGGGCGACGCACCCATTAATCAATGGTTGTGGGATTTTGGTGACGGCGCAACCTCGTCGGCACAATCACCTACACATACCTACACAGCTTCCGGAAATTTTACTGTGGCTTTGCAAGTTACCGATCAGAATGGATGTTCAAACAGTTTCTCAATAACAAACTACGTACATGTGGGATTAAAGCCTGTGGCTGGATTTACTTCTCAAGTACCGTCGGCCTGCAATCCGCCTGTAAACGTGCACTTCACCAATACAACGATTCCGGGTTCGGTTACAAGTACCTGGACTTTCGGAGATGGCGGCACATCCACGCAGTTTTCGCCCACACATGGTTACAACAACCCCGGCACGTATACCGTTACACTTATTGTATCTCAAAACGGATGCACAGACACCATTACGCATACCGTAACAATTACCACAAGCCCTTTTACCGCGCAGTACAGTGCAAGTCCATTGTCGGGATGTTCGCCACTTACAGTAACTTTTCATGATTTAAGCACACCTGCGCCAAATTCATGGTCGTGGACATTTGGTGACGGCGGCACTTCTACAGCGCAGAACCCTTCACATACTTACAGTGCACCGGGAACCTACACCGCAACACTGATTTCGGCCAATGGTTCCGGCTGTTCTGATACCGTGGTGCATACCATTACGGTTTACGGTCCTCCTAACCTCAGTTTTACCGGAAATCCTATTTTAGCCTGCCTTCCGCCACTTAATGTTTCCTTTACACCTTCAGCTCCGGGCGCTGTTTTATTTTCGTGGAATTTTGGTGACGGCTCAACCAGTACATTACAAAATCCTACGCATACGTACACAACACAAGGTTCGTTTACGGTAATGCTTACCGTTACTGATGTTCATGGTTGTACCAATACGTATAACAGGGTTAATTATGTGAATATTTCGCCTCCATTGCCGCATTTCGGTGCCAATCCGCGCGAAGGGTGTATTCCACTTTTGGTGCAATTTACCGATTCAACTGTTACTTCAAGTTATATAACTAACTGGACATGGACATTTGGCGACGGATCACCGGTAAGTCATCTGCAGAATCCAAGTCATAATTATCCTGATACCGGAACTTATCTTGTTTCATTGTTTGTTGTGGATTCTATGGGATGTACGAATACCTGGACTGATACTGTTTTCGCGGGCAAGCATCCTATCGCGAATTTTGTAGCCGACGATACCATCGGCTGTTTGAAATTTACAGTCAATTTTACGGATCTTTCGAGCCCATACGCCGATGACTGGTATTGGCAATTTGGCGATGGTGGGATATCCCATGAGCAAAACCCTCAGCATACGTATCAGGATACCGGCTATTTCAGTGTGACGCTGATTGTAAAGCACAACGGTTGTCCCGATACTATAAAGTTCACGGATTATATTTATGTCAAACCACCCAAGGCAACATTCACGGGAACCCCGCAAATAGGTTGCTCATCGCCGCTGTTCGTGCAATTTACCGACCAGTCTATTATGCCCCAGACCTGGAACTGGACGTTTGGTGACGGCGGAAGTTCAACGCAGCAAAATCCTTCGCATACCTATAGTTCGCCCGGATTTTACGATGTGCAGCTAATCGTTTCGAACAGTAACGGGTGTAAGGATACGATGCTGGTGGCTAATTATGTTCAGATATCTGATATTACGCCTAGTTTTACCCAAACGACGACCGAAATTTGTGAAGGCAATTTTATTGCTTTTCTGAGTACTTCTGTTGTTAATACTTCAGTCACAAATTATCATTGGGATTTTGGCGACGGTACAACCGGTTCGGGATATGTAGTTACTCATTTCTATTTTAATCCCGGTGTTTTTACCGTCAAGCTTGTAATTACGGATGCTTTAGGATGTCACGACAGTATAACAAAAACGAACTGGATTACAGTTCGCGAGAAACCTCGCACTAATTTTACTTCCGATGTACAGGGAGGCTGTAATCCGCTTACGGTGCATTTTACAGACATGACCGTTGCTATTGCCCCTGCTACTATTTCGTCATGGGCATGGGATTTTGGCGATGGGGCAACTTCCACTGTTCAAAATCCGGTGCATACATACAGTGCCGTGGGAACTTATACAGTGAAACTGAAAACTGTCGACAGCAAAGGATGCGACAGCACAATTATAAAATTGAATTATATCACCACTACATTTCCGATTGCGTTTTTTACCGCCGACTCATTGAAGTGTTTCAATGATACAGTGTTCTTCACCAACCTTTCAAGCGGATTGCATCTGAGTTATGCCTGGAACTTTGGCGATGGCTCTCCTTCAGATACGGCAAAAAATCCCTGGCATCTGTTTAACCCGCCACTCACGGCTACATTTACCGTAAGTCTCACGGTTACCGATTCTGTGGGCTGCGACAGTGCCTACGACAGGCAAATCATCATTTCAAGACCTCATTCAAATTTCTTTGCAAACACGGTTACGGCAAACTGCCCGCCTTTGTTTGTGAATTTTAATGATTCATCATCTGCCGATGTAGTTCAATGGCTATGGAATTTCGGCGATCCCGGAAGTGGCATGAATAATTTTTCCCAATTTCAGGATCCGCAGCATCATTATACTACTTCAGGAACTTTTGATGTTTCTTTAATTGTGGTTAATTCTGATGGCTGTATTGATTCACTGCATCTCGTCGATTATATTACGGTGAACGGCCCTACCGGAAGTTTTACTTACAGTCCGACCAGCGGATGTACACCTGTTGATGTCACTTTCACTGCAACATCAACCAGTACTACCAGCTTTTTGTGGGTATTTGGCGATGGCAACGCAACCACCACCACCACCGGTTCAGCCATGCATACATACACAGATGGTGGTAATTTTGTGCCCACACTTGTAATTACTGATTCTATTCATAACTGTTCACTTACAATTACCGCGAACGATACAATTACTATTGTTGCCGGTTTTGCGGATTTTGGCTACACGCCGACACCGCCCTGCACACCTTCGTCTACAGTGGTATTCAGCGATTCTTCGCAAACATCATCACCAATTACTTCCTGGCTGTGGGATTTTGGCGATGGTACTACCTCAACAATTCAAAACCCTTCGCATCTATACAATGTCAATGGTACATATGATGTAACACTGACAATAGTTGCTGGACCATGTACTTTCGTAATGACCTACGACAGCGTTGTAAGTATTTTTAATCCTCCGGCGATTGATATCACAATAACCGGGACTACAACATGTTATCCACCGCTTCAAACCACCATTAAAGTTGATACTGCAGGTATCAATCAGACTTTTGCCAGCATGGTATGGGATTTTGGTGATGGAACTTCGGCGTCAAATATTACCAATGCCATTCATGTTTATGCAGCTTCAGGGAGTTATCCCGTTACGGTTACAATTACGTTTCCTAACGGATGTCAAATGGTATTGTCAAGTACGGCAAATATTTCAATTTATCCTGTTCCAACGGCTGGTTTCAGTACCGATACAAACAATGTACTTGCGGGTGACCCTATACAATTCACGGATGAGAGTTTAGGCGTAAACCTTATTTATTACTGGAATTTTGGAGATGCAGTTACCGGCACAGACCAGAATCCGATACATGCGTACGATTATGCGGGCACGTATGATGTGATTCAGATTGTTTCAACGCCTAACGGATGTTCAGACACCGCTTACGGAACAATCAATGTTGCTGAAGATATTTTATTACCCAATGTTTTTACACCCAACGGTGATGGCGTCAATGACCAGTTTGAAATTATTGCACGCGGATTTACTGATTACAATCTGTTGATTTACAATCGTTGGGGAAAGAAAGTGTGGGAAAACACTAATCCTGCTGTATTCTGGAATGGCAAAGTAGGTAAAGAAGATGCTGCAGACGGTGTGTACTATTATGTACTTGAAGTTACCGCCCGTGGTCATGATTCAAAATACAACGGCACAGTTACCATTATTCGATAATTAACATCGGATTGCAAATAAATCCATTGTTGATTGTAATCCGATACTTGCTTATTCGTCCAGCTATTTGTCATTAGGCTGAACATGAACTGAAAGAAACCTGTGAGAAGGAAAATCCTCCACCTGATTGTTAATACAGGATTTCTGATTCTTTTTCTGGGGTTTGCTACCAGGGCTTTTTATGAAAGTGTTGTATTGAAGTGCACAACAAATTATCCCGGAGCAATAATTGTTACGGCAATCATTGGAATGATAGTTTCCGTGCCTGGGGTTATCAATGGCAATTCTTTGTCGGCAAGAATAACAATAATCCTTCGGCTTACTCAGCTTACCGCCTTACTGGTATGCATTTTTTTATACCTGTTTTGGGCGCTTGATTTTTTATCCACCGCTTTTGTGGGAGTCGGCTAGGGCAATTGAAGTCCTTGTCATTAAAAGTTCAATTACCATGATATAATAACCTGACCGTTTCCGGACTGGTATCCCGGAGTATTTGTTTGGTTTGTTCCTCCGTTATAAGAACCACCACCGCCGCCGCCATAGGTGGGTGAGCTTTGATAATTCCCACTTCCGCCTCCTGAATATCCGCCGCCGCCACCTCCGGTGAAGCCCGTTGCACCGCCTCCGCCAAAACCGCCGTTGCGACCCAATGAACCTCCGGTTCCACCGGCACCTCCATTTATAAAAGCTATTCCGGGAGTATTCACGGTTCCGTAACTGATATCTCCATTTGAGTTATTAATTCCATTTCCGGTAAGTCCGCCGCCACCGGTACCACTGTGCCATCCTGTCCATGGCCAGGTAGTGCCACCGCCACCTCCGCTTCCGCCTGCACCTCCGCTTCCACCTCCGGTTTGCCCGCTTGTTGTAATCTGTCCCGGGCCTCCATTACACATTGAGGCACCTGTATAGTTTTCGGCGCCGCCGCCGCCGCCGGCAATCATCAGCGGTGAATTATTCTGAAGTGTAACAAACGAACCGCCGCCGCCACATCCACCGCTTTGATCAGAATTATTAATTGCTGCAGCGCCTTGTTGCCCCACCAATATTTTAATGGTTTGTCCGGCAAGATTGGTGAAATCTCCTTTTATGCGGGCTCCAAGTCCGCCGGTATATACTCCTGCATTACCTCCCTGTGCACCCATCACATCTACAGTCACTGTTCCGCAGGCGTTTGTCGGAACAATATAGGTAACGATACTTCCCGTATAGCTGAACGTAACAGTGTTCGGGCTGCATACGGTCACTGTAATCTGCTGTGTGGTTATTGTGGAGGTACATCCGTTTTTAACGACCGTAAGTGTAATATCGTATGTGCCTGCTGAAACCCACGATACAACCGGGTTTTGTGCATTGCTTGTTGCCGGATTTCCATTCTGAAAGGTCCAAGAATACGTGGCACCTGTTTCTGAAGGGGTAAAAGTAACATTCATGTTCAGCCCGGGAGAAGTGGGGGTAAATGAAAATGCAGAAGCAGGTACAGGATTTATAATGGCTGTTGTACCTGAATAATTGCTGGAACAATTTTGATTGTTTGTGCGTACCTGATATAAGCCGCTGTTGGTGGTCGTTGTATTTAAAATCACCGGATTTTGTTGAGTGGATGTGAATCCGTTAGGTCCCGTCCATGTATAGGTAACGTTGGGAATATAGGTGGCAGTAAGATTGAGCGTACTGCCGGAACATATCGGGCTGTTGCTGCCTGCAACCGCTGCTGAAGGCGCGATACAGTTTCCGCACCATTCAAACCAGCTTCCGCTTTTGTAAAAATTAAAGCACTTTGAAGTCGTATTAAAAATGAGTAATCCTTCGGCAGGAGTTACAATGGAATCGCGTGCACCGGTGGTCATACGCGGAACCAGTAATCCTTTGTCATTGCTTTTTATATCGAGCATTGCCGATGGATCGGGAGCCGTTCCGTTTGTATTTATCGCGGTGCCTTGCGAAAAAGTTTTGAAGGTTATCAGGCAAGCGAGGGTAAGAAACGTGATAATTGTTTTCATCTTTTACGATTTAATCATAACAAATATAAGAAAAACAAAGGTTTTAAGGATACAGATAATAAGCAGGGGAAATAGTTCTTGCTGGGAGAATTTGATTATATGATAACTATGGACCACATCAACCATTGAAACGGTTTTCTGAAATTGATATTAACTGTTATTATTCTACCGTTATTTCAAAAATAGTGCCTTTGGTTTCTCCCGACGGGAAGGGAATATTGCGCTGGTCGAACGGACTTCCGGGCCACCAGTCGGTGTTGTGGAACTCCTGCGAGATGATGAGCAGCATCTGGTTGTCGGGAATAGTGGTCACACCGCTGTTCATGTAACCCACAACTTTCAGTTTGTCTTTTTCAGGGCCGATACGCCAGATTATTTCTGTCGGGGTCCATTCAATCTGAAAATAGTAATACGGAGAACCGAACAATTCGCGTTCATTGGCATCATATTTCTCAGTGATGGCGCGATACCAGTAATCCCAACGATGGGCATAAAAAATCTCATTTTTATACGGAACAGGGAAGCAGCCCGCGTTGTAATTTTCAGGTGCCGTGCATGCCATGTCCCAATTGGTGCAGCTTACGGTAATATTGCCGTTATTCACTTCATCGGGCAGCGGCACGTTCCATTGGGTGCTGTCTTTAGCATTTGCAACAGGATAAAGATAGGCGGGTGGAAAAGCATAATCGGGGCAATAGGGTACTGTTTTCAGAATTTCAAAATCTATTTCGGAATAGGTTGTTGTTTGAGCACGTTCATCTTTTTCACCGCTCCAGTATTTAGGACGGTATCCTTTGCCTTCGCAGATACTGCGCTCGTTCCACGCATCATTGCTTTGAGTGATGAGCCACAAAGCATTTGTCAAACCATTCCAGACATGGTATTTATTGAGCAAACGAGTAAGATTCGCTTTTACCGTGTATGTGCCATAGGTTAGCCCGTGACGGGTGATTAAACCAACATCCTGTTTTTGCAGTTTCTGTGCTGTGGCAGCAGGATTTATTATTGTAATCCGATGAGTGGATGTGTCGGGAATGATATCGCGGCAAGGGCAATCGGCTGTAGACGGTTTGGTGTGAATACGGTCAGATTTCTTGCTGAAAGTGCGGTTGTAATTATAATCGACCTGAGAGTACTCATCATTCAGAACATTGGCAAGAGTGGGAATATTATCAAAGGCTGAGGACTCATCAACATAATGAATGAATTGTTGAACAGGTGCATTTTTGTATAACAAGGTCGTGTTATTACAATTCATTGTAAAGGCCGTATCTGATTTTGGCGATGGAAAATCAGCCGGTGAAATGTACACCCCAGAGCTTAAATCCGGTGATGCAATAATACGCAACCTGATTTCTGAAATTTGGGATATGATGTTCGGAATAGCCCGTCCACCGCCATAAAGGAAAAAATGAAACGGATTCACAAACTGTCCTGATTTTGTTTTTGTAATATCAGTAATATATGTCGGGAAAAGCCCTTTCTGGAGATTCGATTCATCGCTTACAACCAGCATCATCCGGTATGTTCCGACGCGCGGATTGCGCTTCCACCGGTCATTAACATTGCCTGAAAAATATTTTTGTTCATTTCTTGGATTTCCTGTAATTGAAAAAGTACCATCAACCTCATGAAACCTTCCGTCGGCGGGGATTTCAGATGTATATGCAAAACATGTTGTAGTTTGCATGGCCGTTCCGTAAAAATTCTCTCCTGATTTTTCATGCTGTTTCGCAGAATCGTTAGCGCTGCATTCAGGAAATTTGTAGGATTCATTTTGGTAATACAGGCGATATAGAAATTTACTTGTGCTGCTTTTTTTGTTTTTTATTGAAAAATGAAAATGGAAAAGTCCGTCCTGAGCCTGTTTCACAGAAGGTATCGTAAATCCGTTGATGGCGTTTGTGTAATCCAGATTTATAGTCTTGCAATTGCTATCACCCGCATTGTTGGCTTTTGCGGGCTTTAGAAACAGCTGAAACGATTGAATTTCAAAAGTGCTGCACTCCAGTGATGGCGGTAGTTTTATTCCAGTGCAGCCTTGAGCCAGCAGCAGGATTGTTATGGCTGACAGAAAAATCAGGTTGTGAATTATTTTTGTTTTTATTTCTACAATTGTCATAACTCACTTTTTATGCGGGTGCGCCATTTTCAGGTCGCACACTTTTTGAATGCCACAAATTACCAGCAAATCATCCATGAATATTTCACTGTCGCACTGATTCCATAGAAAAACGTTTAATTGATCATCAGGATTGAATGCGATGTCTTTAATATCAAAACTTCCCGAAACTTTGAACCAGTGGTTTGCAGGAACACTATTTCCCTTAATACGAATACTGGCGGAATAGCGCTCCTTGTTTTTTTTGTCTGTAACGGTTACTGCAAGCTGTGCTTCGGGGTCATTGACGCTGCCTGCAATAAATAACCATGCGCTGATTGCTATACGGGTTGGTAAAGTGAGCAGCGCAGAATCAATATTTTTTTTAACTACCAGGCTGTATGATAAGCGACCGGATGCAATGGTGCTGTATTTCCCTGTATGTGCTCTGACGTTGCTTCTGAGATCAGAAGCTTCCCCATGTTCAAAACTGTACAGGTAAGCATTCGGCCCGGGCATCTGATCGGCAGTTGTTGTGTAACCTGCAATTGGTGCAGCCGGGACGATAAGTTTGTGCTTTGCCGAATAATACAGAAAAAGAAAAAACACACCAAATGCCATGATTATCAGGGCAAGTAAGAAGATGGTCTTTTTATAGTGAATGTGCATTGTGAACCGTTAGATTATTTGCTTATTATAACAAAGATACATAAGATGGAATTTCCACGACTTACAAAATCCCTTTTGTTATTGTGTATTAGCATTTACAGAATCTTTAGCCGGGGCATTTGTATCATTATCCTTCCAAAATATCCCTCGGTATTCTTTGCCTGTTTTAAGAAAAACCTGTTTGTATTTTTGTTCTGTCATCAATTCCCAATGCAAAATATAATAACGATACTGGTATGCTTGCACCTGATTTAAAAACAGGAAAAAAGTACAAAGTGCTATCGTAATTATTTTGGTAACCGGTGACTTAAGCAAGGAAAAACCAAACGCGAGAAGAATGGCGAACAGCGAGTAATAATCTATAAACGCCCTATGTCCGAAGCTCATGCCGTACCACCAGCACCACCACGATGAAATGGTGTACACTGCGACAGACAAAAAAAGCAGTGCGAAAAATAACATGAATCGATTATTCTTGAGAAACCAAAACAGACCGATTAATGAAAATGCGCACAGCGGCGTATAAAGAAAAAATCCTTTTTTATAACTGGACAAAACCTGCATAATGTGAGGCTGTGAAAAATCGAATGATTGTCCCGCGTAGCTGTCAATAAACCATTGTCCGGTTTGCTTATGCCAAAGCCACAGTTGAATGAAACTCAATAATCCGACAATCAATAGTGCGAACAGCCATGTTGCATTTTTGAACATGTGTTTGATTCCTGACAATAAAACAGGATGGCTTGTTGCAACAAACGGAAGGAGCAGCAGAACTATAATGTTGGTCGGTCTGATTAACAAAATGATTCCCAAAAACAATGCAGCCCATAGTAATTTTTGTGGACGAAGTGTGTTGAAGTAATCGAAAGAAAACAGCAGAAAGCCGGCAATAGCCATAAAGGAATAAACATGCGACATGGCGGGTTCGTAAAGCGTGTAATGATACAGGTTTGTTGCAAATACAATAAGCGTGAGCGAAAGTGCCGACACCCCGGCTCTTTTTGTAAGTCTTCGTAATAATTTGAACAAAAATACACAGCCAAGCCAACAATAAAAAATACTGCCGAGTGCAATAAAATACTGGTATAACAATGAAAAACCATCAGGCGGAAGGCCGCTGATAATACTTAACAGGTGTGCGAGTAAAAAAAACGGAAGCATCAATAGTGCTGTGCCCGCAAAAAATTGATTCACATAGCGCCCGTTCACTTCGTGTCTGAATTCAAATAATTTGGGATTGGGTGCACTGTCATAATAATTGCTCGATGCCTTTTCAAGAAAAGAGTAAGTTTGGTCGTGATAAATGAAATTTGACGGCAGATAAGAATAATAGCCAATACCATCACTGAATATAATCTTGCTTTTAGGATTGCCGAAAAAGCCGCGTGTGCCGAAGAACGCTATTAGCAAAGCAATTCCTATAAGAAAGGGCGAAAAGGAATAAATTTTATTTTTAAGTGGCATAAGCATTATAAAGCAAAAATAAGGAAGCTGAACTGATTTTACGCCGTATTTATGCGAGATTGTTTATTTTTGTCTGAAAAGCAATACAAAAAGAACCCATGCCAACGCTATCTATCGTCATTCCCGCATACAATGAAGCCCGTACCATCCATCTCATTCTTGATAAAGTTGGTGCCGTAAATCTGGATGGCGGATTTATAAAAGAGATTATCATTGTCAATGATTTTTCGAAAGATGCAACCGAAGAATCAATAATGGCATATCAGGCTTCTCATCCCGATATGAATATTCAATACTTCAAACATGAGAAGAATAAAGGGAAGGGTGCTGCGCTGCATACCGGTATTGATAAGGCAACGGGCGATTATATCATTATTCAGGATGCCGATCTTGAGTACGACCCCGAAGAGTACAATCTGTTGTTAAAGCCTATCATTCGTGGCTTTGCCGATGTGGTGTTTGGTTCTCGTTTTTCAGGCGGACGGCCGCATCGTATTTTATTTTTCTGGCATTCGATCGGAAACCGTATGCTGACAGGTCTTTCAAACATGTTCACGAATCTGAATCTTTCAGACATGGAAACCTGTTATAAAATGTTCCGTTCGGATATCATTAAAGGAATTAAACTGCGTGAAAACCGTTTTGGATTTGAGCCTGAAGTTACAGCAAAAATTGCCCGTCTGAAGAACATAAGGATTTATGAAGTGGGTATTTCATATTATGGCCGTACCTATGCCGAAGGCAAAAAAATCAGTTGGAAAGACGGTTTCCGTGCCATTTGGTGTATCATGAAATTCGGCTTGTTCCGCGTGAATTAAAAAAAAACGGGGCTTCACTTTCGTGAGCCCCGCCTTATCAAGCGTATTTTCTTATCCGTTCATCGAAACAAGAAACTCTTCGTTCGTTTGTGTGAATTTCATTCTGTCTTTCAGAAATTCCATTGCTTCCAGCGGATTCATATCTGCAAGGTGATTGCGCAGTATCCACGTACGCTGCAGTGTCTCTCTGTCGAGCAGTAAGTCGTCGCGGCGTGTGCTTGATGCAACAATGTCGATAGCCGGGAACATGCGTTTGTTAGATAATTTGCGGTCGAGCTGAAGCTCCATGTTACCGGTACCTTTGAACTCTTCAAAAATCACCTCGTCCATTTTTGAACCGGTTTCTGTAAGAGCCGTAGCGATAATGGTGAGTGAACCTCCGTTTTCTATCTGTCGTGCAGCACCAAAAAATTTCTTGGGTTTGTGAAGAGCGCTTGCTTCCACACCGCCCGATAATACTTTTCCTGATGCCGGTGCAACCGTGTTATAAGCTCTTGCCAGACGGGTAATAGAGTCAAGCAGAATCACAACGTCATGACCGCATTCTACCATGCGTTTTGCTTTTTCAAGAACGATGTTGGCAATTTTTACGTGCCTGTCTGCTGGTTCATCAAAGGTTGATGAAATCACTTCGGCATTCACGCTGCGCTGCACATCGGTTACTTCCTCGGGGCGTTCGTCAATAAGTAAAATAATTAGGTATGCTTCGGGATGATTGTATGCAATGGCATTCGCAATTTCTTTAAGCAATACGGTTTTACCTGTTTTGGGCTGAGCTACAATGAGCCCTCTCTGACCTTTACCGATGGGCGTAAACATGTCGATAACGCGTGTCGATATTGAATTTTGAGGATGTCCGGTAAGTTTGAATTTTACTTCCGGGAAAAGCGGTGTCAGATGGTCGAAGTTAATACGGTCACGGACTTCGTCCGGGCTGCGTCCGTTAATCATTTCAACTTTTATAAGCGGAAAATACTTCTCACCTTCTTTGGGTGTGCGTATTCTTCCGCATATGGTGTCACCGGTTTTCAAACCGAAAAGTTTTATCTGCGACTGCGATACATAAATATCATCGGGTGAATTCAGGTAATTATAATCAGAAGAACGCAGAAAACCATATCCGTCAGGCATAATCTCAAGAACACCTTCTGAAGAAATAATGCCGTCAAGTTCAAATTGATAGTCATTATTTTTCTCTTTTACTCTTTTTATAAAAGGTTCTTTTACCAGATGGTCAAGGTTATCTTCTTTCGGCTCCTGGCTTATCAATTCAGCTTCAGGAGTGGCGACGGTTTCAAAATTGTTTTCTACGGGAGATTCCTGTTGAGCCTCGGCTTCAGGCTGTGCAGCCTGTGCATCAACTTCAACCGGCTGAATCTGAATAAGCGGTTCGGGTGTTGTTTCAAAAGCATCTTCAGGTGCCAGAAAATCAAATTTCTTGTTTTCTTCTTCAAAAAGAAGTTTTTTATCTATTTCCGGAGCTACGCCGGGGCTTACTGAATAAACCTTTTCGTGAGGTTTTTCAATCTTTTTCCCATTATCGTCTTTTTTGATTTCGGGAGCATCAATTTTTTGTATGCGCGCCCTTTTCTGATACGTGCGCTTTTGCCGGGGCTGCTGTTTGTCTTCCTGCTGTGGTTGCGATGGTTTAATCGCCTGCTGGTCAAGAATGCGGTATATCAGCTCTTGTTTCTGCAAACTTTGAATGCCATTCAAGTTCAATTTCACAGCAATCTCCTGAAGTTCGGGTAGAGATTTCCCGTTCAATTCAATAATATCGTACATAAACTGTATGTTATGGTTTTAAAACCGTTTGATGGATGCTTAAAATGTTTAGGTGTTGCCCGGTATAGTCAATCAATCAGTAAAAATCAAGATTGATTCGAAGAATTAATAATCCTATGTATTTTTGAAATTCAGACCAGGAAATCGGCGCAAATATACACAATTATTTCGGTGATACAAAAATTTACAAAAAATGTTCTACCTCTTGGCAGTTAATTCAATGGATAGAATATTTTAATTATCATGAAGGTATTTTGTCTGAAAACAAAAAGCTGTCGTGCTTTTCAGCAGACAGCTTTTTAAATCTTGTTTCTATAATATCAATGATGCACTTCTTTAAATTCTTCAGGATTATGTTTGTGTTTAAATAATACCCAGAACAACAGCGCAACTACTAAGGAATAAGCTGCGAATGTCAGCCAGATACCTTGCCAATTCAAATTATCGGAAACGGCACCGGCGGCATCTGTAACTTTTGTTGTGAAAAATTTATCAATCACGATTCCGCTGAGACGGCTTCCTAAGAAAGCGCCTACGCCATTGGTCATCATCATGAATAAACCCTGCGCACTGGCTCTGATTTCCGGTTCGCTCTGTGTTTCCACAAAAAGTGAACCTGAGATATTGAAAAAGTCAAAGGCCATACCATAGATAATGCATGAGAGAATAAGCATCCATAATCCGTTACCGGGATCGCCATAAGCAAACAGCGTAAAGCGCAGCACCCATGCCACCATACTGAATAACATTACCTTTTTTATCCCAAAACGACGCATAAAGAAGGGAATGGTAAGAATGAAAAGCGTTTCAGATATTTGCGATATCGACATGATAATCGCCGGGAATTTTACGGCAAGCAGGTCGGCAAAGGCAGGAATCTTTTTGAAATCGTGCAAAAAGGTATCGCCATAAGCATTGGTGAGTTGAAGCGATGCCCCTAACAGCATGGCAAAAATGAAAAACATGGCCATTTTGGGGTTCTTGAATAATTTAAATGCATTCAAGCCGAGTGCATTTACAAATGATCTCTTCTGACCACGACCGAGCGGCTTGCAGGCAGGCAATGTAAATGCGTATAAACCAAGTAATAATGACGATATTGAGGCAATATAGAACTGGAACGGCGATGTTTCAAGACCCGAAAGACTGATTGTCCAGAGTGCAACAATAAAACCAATGGTACCCCATACCCGCACGGGTGGGTATTCTTTTACCACATTCATTCCGGCAGCTTTCATGGAGGAGTATGATACCGTTATGGAAAGTGCAATGGTGGGCATATAGAAAATCATATTAAGCAGCATCAACCAAAACATGGTATTGGGGCTGCCGGCCGAAGGGATAAAAAACAGTACCGCTGCTGCACAAATATGAAAAATACCGTACAACCTTTCAGCGTTGAGCCATCTGTCGGCAATGATACCCGCAATTGCAGGCATAAACAATGATGCAATACCCATGGTGGAGAATATTGCGCCAAATTCAGTTCCCGACCATTGTTTTGTCTGAAACCAAAAAGCGCCAATAGTAAGCAACCAGGATCCCCATACAAAGAACTGCATGAAATTCATCCCAACAAGTCGAAGCTTTAGGTTCATAAGTGTTTGTTTTATTAGTATTATTGATTGTCTGTGTTTGTTTCTCTCTTTTTAATTTCGTCTCTTATATGCGAAGCGCGCTCATAATCTTCATTTCTAATCGCTTCTTCCAGCAATTGTTCGAGCTCCGCAAATGTGTTTGATGCATATTCTGCATCTGTCGAATCCCTTGAAGCTTCCGATATTTGGTCTTCCGTTTCGTTTTCTGAATCGAGTGGTTCTTCGTTCAGCTCATCTTCTTCATCTTTGACCATCCCGGCAACGGTAAGCACCTTATCCGTCGTAAATATAGGGCAATTAAAACGTATTGCTAATGCTACGGCATCCGATGTGCGTGCGTCAATTACTTTTTCCTTAGTTCCGTCAGAAGCAATGAGCTTTGCATAGAAAACACCTTCTACAAACTTATCGATAAATACCTCGGTGAGGTTGATGCCAAAGGTCTCGGCAAAGCTGCGAAACAGGTCGTGGGTGAGCGGACGCGCCGGTTTCATTTTCTCAAGCTCTATAGCAATGGCTTGTGCTTCGTATACGCCAATTATAATGGGTAAACGCCTTTTACCGTCGGCTTCGCCCAGTATCAGCGCATATGCACCGCTCTGCGACTGGCTGTATGATATTCCAATTATTTCCAGTCTCCGCTTTTCCATCTTTTCACTTTATGCAAACCACATATATATTTATACAGTACTGTTTAAAGCTTTGCAACCATACTCATTGAATAATTGCCCTGCTGATAAAAATCATTGCGCCGTTTTATGCGCATTTTCATCAAGTCCTCAAAAACTATCCAAAAGTAGCTGAAAAGCCATTAGTGGGCATAGATTTCTATTGACCAATTGTAATATTGCGTACAAATATAAATATTTCACTTAAAAACAACCGTGTTTTTTGCAAATCAAAATCAGTATAATCATTACATGATGATATAAAGCAACTACTTTTCACACAACGCACAAGGTCGGGCTCTTGCCTCGAATTGTATTTTTGTTAACTTTGCAGCGGTTTTTACCTCCTCCTGAATTATTATCAAATCTACTGCATATGAAAAAAACGATGAAGACTCTCTTTATTATGCTGTTCATGATTACTGCACCGGCGGCTACTTTCGCCAGCGAAGTGGATCTTAAAATCCCTGATCTGAGAAACAGCTTTTTTGCAAATTTCGGACTCGATGGCTGGGATTTGCTGCTCTACGGAACTGTTATTATTCTGTTAGGCGTGCTTTTTGGCCTTTGGCAATTCCTGCGAATCCGCAAGATGCCTGCACATACAAGTATGCTTAAAGTTTCGAATATTATTTATGAAACTTGTAAGACTTATTTACTGCAACAGGGAAAATTTCTGCTCATCCTTTTTGCAATCATAGGTTCGGCTATATTCTATTATTTCTATGGACTGAATGGAATGGAAATTAGCAAGACTATCGTGGTTCTTTGCTGGACAGTTCTTGGAATCCTTGGTTCATACGGCGTTGCATGGTACGGTATCCGTATCAATACGCTGGCCAACAGCCGCACATCATTTGCCGCACTGAATACCAAACCCTGGAAAGTGGTTTCTATTCCTTTGATGGCAGGCATGAGTGTAGGCGTGGTTCTGATTACGGTGGAACTTATAATGATGCTCATTATTTTGTTGTTTGTGCCTCGCGACAGCGCCGGTGCCTGCTTCCTTGGTTTTGCTATTGGCGAATCTTTGGGTGCCAGTGCACTTCGTATTGCCGGTGGTATATTCACTAAAATTGCCGACATCGGTGCCGACCTGATGAAAATCGTTTTTAACATTGGTGAAGACGACCCGCGTAATCCAGGCGTAATTGCTGACTGTACAGGCGACAATGCCGGCGACAGTGTTGGTCCTACGGCCGATGGTTTTGAAACATATGGTGTAACCGGTGTTGCTCTCATCTCTTTTATTGTACTTGCAATGGGCCTCGAATTTCAGGCTACCCTGATTGTGTGGATTTTTGCCATGCGTATAATGATGGTGTTTACTTCTATCTTCTCATACTTAGTCAACCAGGTTATTTCCAGAATTCGTTTCAGCCAGAAAGATACTTTTGATTTTGAAACACCCCTTACAACATTGGTATGGATTACTTCTCTTGTTTCTATAGTGGTTACTTATCTGGCAAGTTATTTTCTTATTGCCGAAATTTCTGATACGGGATTATGGTGGAAACTCGCCACAATTATCAGTTGCGGAACGTTTGCAGCAGCAATTATTCCCGAGCTCACCAAAGCATTTACAAGTTCAAAGTCGCGCCATGTGGCCGAAATTGTTACTGCTTCACGCGAAGGTGGCGCATCGCTGACTATTCTGTCAGGTATTGTTGCCGGTAATTTCAGTGCGTTCTGGAAAGGCATGGTGATGGTTGCTCTTATGTTTATTGCATACCAGACCAGCATGCTCGGTCTCGATCAGTTTATGACCTATCCTTCTATTTTCGCTTTTGGGCTGGTAGCCTTTGGCTTCCTGGGCATGGGTCCGGTTACTATTGCTGTTGACAGCTACGGACCGGTTACCGATAATGCTCAATCGGTTTTTGAGCTTTCGCAGATAGAGAAAATTCCGGGCATAAAAGAAGAAGTAAAAAGAGATTTTGGTTTTGAACCTGATTTTGTTCGCGGCAAACACAGCCTCGAAGCAAACGACTCAGCCGGAAATACCTTTAAAGCCACCGCAAAACCTGTTCTTATCGGAACCGCGGTAATCGGTGCTACTACCATGATATTCGCGATTATTCTTATGCTTAAAGCGAAGGGATTGCTTCAGCTCGAACTTACTGATGCACCCGTTCTTCTTGGGTTTATCACAGGTGGTGCCGTTATCTATTGGTTCTCGGGCGCTTCTATACAGGCGGTTACAACCGGAGCTTACAGAGCTGTTGAATTCATCAAAAAGAATATCAATCTCGACAAAACTGAAGCAGATATTGAAGATTCAAAAGCTGTGGTTAAAATCTGTACAAAATACGCTCAGGCAGGTATGTGGAATATTTTTGGTGTCATCTTTTCAATGACCCTGGCTTTCGCATTTTTTGATCCTAACTTCTTTGTATCCTACCTGATTTCACTGGCCGTTTTCGGACTTTTTCAGGCAATGTACATGGCAAACGCGGGCGGAGCATGGGACAATAGCAAAAAAGTGGTTGAGGTTGACCTGAAAGAAAAGGGAACACCGCTCCACGAAGCAACCGTTATTGGCGATACTGTGGGCGATCCTTACAAAGATACGTCGTCTGTAGCACTGAACCCTGTTATTAAATTCTCAACCCTGTTTGGAATGCTGGCAGTAGAAATAGCAGTTAGCATGAGTCTGGCTGCAAAACAAACCGGTGGACGCGATTACACACCTTATATTGGCGCTTTCTGCCTTTTGGTAGGTCTGGTTTTCGTATATCGTTCATTCTACAGCATGAGAATTAAAAAAGGATAAAATTGCATGATGAAAATTGAAAGAGGCGACTCATACGGGTCGCCTCTTTTTTTGTATTGTTCAGAAATACGAGGATTTTGCCTGCATTGAATTATTCGGGTTTCTTTGTTCCGTCTATTTTACCCAAGTCAAAGCCATGCTCAATAAGTGTCGCTCTGCCGGGGTTAAAACAAATAAAAAAACGTTTATCAATAAGCTGTGCATCCGAAACTACTAAGGTGTTTCCAATGTCACCAACCATGGCAATTTTTGTTGAGTCGCGCTGAAGGGCATCATCAACCAGTTGAATGTATTTTGGATATCTGTCGTTATTGCTTAAACTCCGGGCCGTAATCTGTTCTTTTGAATAAAACATTATTTCCCATTGCATCAATCCACCATTACAATAAACATAATGGATGTTTTTTGACTTCAACGCTTCTATAAGATCGAGCAATTCTGATTTTTTAGATACTTCATACGTTGAGTATCTCATACCTGACAACACAATGCCTCCCAAAATAATGAAAGTGGCCGCTAATATGTTCGTTGCTGATTTCTTTTTATATGAACTCATTGCTGTATAAACCATCAGCAGGGCACAGCCTGTAATGGGCAGAAGGTATCGTGGCGTTTCCGTGCTGATTAATGCTACATAACACATTGTTGAAAGTACCGATAAGCAAAAAACATAGAATAGTGGATTTTCGGCTTTTCTGAGTATCAACCTGATGAAACCCAATACGAGTGTTCCGAAAATAATTGCGGTGAAAGCGATAGCCCACAGTTGTGTTGCTAATCCGAACTTGATGATATCGAAATAATAATAACTGCCGGTTAAATGATGAAAAACCTGAAGCGGAATGGCGCCAATTGAGGTGAAGCTGAGCGTTGACATAGTCAACACTTGTGGTGCCCAGAATGTTGTAATACCTGATTTAAGCAACATGAAAATTCCGGCGGTGACAATACTTCCTGAAAAGAATAAAACGGTGTAGGCTATTTTTGATTTGTAGAATTTGTACACGAAAACAGGTATCAGACCTGCAAGCCAAAGCGGTTGTGATTCGAAAAGCAGCCATGTCAATATTCCGCTTAATAATGCTGCCAATAATTGTTGCCCATGTTTTTTATGAAATAAAAGATACGTAATGATTGGGAATAGTGCGAATGCCGTTAAATAACCACCTCTTGCTTTCAATGACCACATAAACCATGACGGAGAGAAAATAAATACAAGGGTAATCAAAAAGGCTGTCCACCGGTCTTCAGGATTGAGCTGCTTGAGCGTCTTATAGAAAAACACAATACCAACGGTCCATAGTGTCAGCATCGCAATTTTTATTGCCGTATCTGAAATGCCAAAAAATACATAGAACAGGCTGATAAGCATAACTTCAATCAGAGCAAATCCATAGGTCTGCCCATAGAAAAATACTGGAATGCCGTTGCCTTCAGAGAAATGTTTAGCCATCAGTCCTTCAATGCACTCATCGCCATCAATGCGGAGATGAGGATTGAGTAGTTGAGGCAGTCTGGAAAGCAGGCACAACAGCACAATAATTATTACCTGACGGTTTGTTGCCCATTTTATCATTTGCAGCATTTATTTTTTACGATTCGGCGTTTGTATTATTGCTATGCATGATATAGAAACTTCATGAAATTAATGGAATTATCGTGGGTACTCTTTGATTATAAGAAAATGTAATTTTAAAATATTAATTCCTGATTCATCCATTTCCATGCTGGAATAGCCTTGATTTTGCCAAAAGAGTCTTGCTGGTCAAATGTGATGATTACTCCTTGTTTGGCACCCGTGGCTTTCATTGCAACGCTCAATCCATTGATTTCTCTTTCCATATTGTCTTCAGTAAGGTGCCAGCAAACCTGCACGGCAAGACAAATTTTCTCATTCTTTTTTATTAAGAAATCACATTCCGTCTGTGCTTCTTTGTAATATAATATATCTGAAGTTGACTGTCTGAGCTTCAAAAATACTGCATTTTCAAGCATGCGGCCGTAGTCTTCACTGAACGAAAGACTGTTTGCCCCGGCCATACCCGTATCAATACAATAGACTTTTTTAGGGCTGTTTTGTTGCTGCTTTATTGAATAAGAAAACCGCGGAATAACATCAAGCAGGTAACTTTCTCGGAGGTAATCACAATAGTTTATGGTTGTACGGACTGATTTTATAGATAATAGCCCTGTTGCATTGTTGTAACTTACTTCCTTACCGACATTGCTCAATAAATACAATGCCAGCCTTAGAATAACATGCTCATTTCTGATGCTTCTTCGCACAGCGATATCACGAATAACAATATCTCTGAACAACGACCTTAAGTATTCGTTATCTGCAAAGGCAAGAAATTCCGGGAATCCGCCGCTTTTCAGATATTCATTGAAGCTGTCAGCACCGGATTTTTGTTTTGTGAAATGCAGAAATTCCGTGTAATTGAATGGAAAAAGTTCCACCTGTATATTCCTTCCTGTAAGTCGCGTGCCAAATTCGCGGCTGAGCATGGATGCGTTTGAGCCGGTAATAAATATTCGAAATCCTTTTTCCTGCGCAGAACGCACATACTTTTCCCAACCTTCAATATTTTGTATTTCATCAAAAACATAACAGTCTGTTTTATCCGAAATAGCTATATCCTCAAGTTTTCGGAAATCAGAAAGAGTAAACCCTTCTAAACGGGTATCTTCAAAATTGAGAAATATTTTATTTTTCTCTTTTTTCAGATAATGCTGTAGCAAGGTGCTTTTGCCACATCGGCGTACGCCTGTTACCACGACCACTCTTGCGCTGTTCAACGGGAGCGTTTTTGTCCTTTTAATAGGTTTGCTTTTATCAATATTGTGGCGATTGGCTACAATAACTGATCTGAGTATTTCTTCCGTTATCATGTAATTTCCTTTTTGCAAAGATAATAAGTTTGTATTAGAAATACAAATTAGTTAGTTTTTCTAATACAAAGAAGTTAGTATTAGTAATACAAGATAGTTAGTATTAGCAATACAAACTAAATTATTTGATAGTTTGGTCGATATGATTGCAATTAACTCCGCAGTGGTTTAGCAGAGGATTGTGATTTGGGAAAAATGGTGGTGTTGCTGAAGCGTTTCTTTTAAAAATAGTTGTATGACGTGACTTTTAGAAGAAATTAATTGAATTGTATTTCATTCCGCTTTTAATTGACCGCAGTACCGATAAATTTCTACATGTTCAGATGCTGTGAGTTTAGAAGGCGAGTAATCCTACACCAACTTTCAAATTGAGTAGCGATGCCTGAAATAATCGGCGGCCTGAAACTAATTCGTAATAATTAGATTCGGTAACTTGAGCCTGCTGGTTCATAAATGATCCGAATGTGAGACCCATTCTCAATCCATAATCAAGCACCAGCCGATTAAAAAGTATTCTGGTTTCACCGAACTCTAATCCGGCGCCAATGGTCATATATGGGCTGTAATTGCTGATTTTTGGTGACGGGTAATCGGGAACATTATAGTAGTGGTCAGCGTTTATATAATCATTCATTTTTGCGTCACTGGCGGCTTGCACATAAGTCATGGAAATAATAAGTTCCGGTTTCATGTAAGAACCGAGAGGTGCAATGCCTGCTTTAAGAAATATTTTGGGATATATCCCGGCGGAAATAACATTCATGGTTCCGGTAAGCCTGTGGTCTGTTTTATTGTTGCTGCCAAAAAGCGTATAGCTGCTGCCATAGGGATTATAGGCTAAATTATTATTATAGATAAGATTACTTTTGTAAAAGAAGCCTGTTCTTGAATACCGCAATGATAATCCCATGGCTATGTGCCTGCCTACTACATATTCCGGAGCCAGGCAGTGGGTGGTGGTAAAACAGAAGAAACCGTTGTTGCCGTTTGTATTAGGATTGCTTGTCGCATTAATAAAGTAAAAGCCATAGTTTATAGAAAACTTCTTGCCGTTATATCCCGGCGATTGGCTGTATAATGCCTGAGTCAATAATGCGAAGAATATAAGTGTAAGTGTTTTTTTCATTTTCAATGAATTTTATAATTGTCTTCACCGAGATTAATTTCCATGAAATTTATTTTTTTGTATTTTTTATTTGATAATACGAATCGTAAATACGGGAGTTTAAAATATCCTTCCTGTAATTATTTTTGAGTCTGGCTGATTGAGTAAGGCGGGGTGTTCCGTCATCGGTATCATACAACACCTGATAATAGTAGGTGGTATACTGTGGTCTTATGAGTCTGTATATTTCAATGGGGATTCCATAAACAGTGATAAACAGCAGCAGATCCGTAGCCGTAAAACTCTTTTTAAGATGAACAGTGACCATGCCGGCCCACGACAGATAGGGCGTTTCATATTTTTGCATTACTTTTTTTATTTCATCGCTTTCGAGAGGTGCCGATTCAAAATCATCTTCCAGTGCAAACCTTTCAGAGAGCCATTCGTTAATCAAAGAAAGGTCATTCATTTTGTCCACGTCATCCGGTCCGAAATTCATGGGGCTGAGGAGTTCGGCTTTCAACCCGTTTTTTTGAGCACCTTTTATAATGGCGTCATTGATGCTTTGGTTCAGTTCTTCTGTTCTGAAAAATTTGACGTTGCCTTTGCCTCTGGCATCGAAATACAGGTAATAAGGATCCGCTACAACCACCTTGTCAACGCAATTTTCGCGACATTTTCTGAACCGCTCTTTTTTAGATTCGGGTTGATTTTTTTCTTCATCAACCCGATTTTCAATCCACGCGAAATAACGTACGAAGCTTGTATCGTTCATCAGGTCAACAAAGGCATAGCGCAGATAATTGATGGCTTCCTCGCGACTTTTTTTGGTTTTAATCTTGCCGTATTTTGATGAACGGTTTGTGTCTGCAACAGGTTCTGAAGCATTGACAACAGTCGTATCCATTATTTTGGTGCTGAAGAAATTTCTGCGTATCTCATTTGTTGAAACCATGTCGTATAATAAATCATACGTCGCCATTTTCAGAAAACTACTTTCCGGATATTTTGTTTTTGTACGCCAGCACCAGCTGAGCGCAAGAACGTTTAATTCTTTTTTATTCAGCTTTTGCAGAAAGAAGTACAACTGTTGCGGTTCGCCTTGAATTTTTTTATATCCGCTTTGGTTATCTGATTGCGAGTGTGTTTTGCGGTGCGATAAGTTATAAAGTCCGGCAGCAATGGATGTATTCAGAAAACTATTGTTGGGAAATTCTTTTTGAAGCAGAAAGCAGTCATAAATGGCGTCGGTATAATCGGCTGCAAGTAATTTAAGTCTGATACTTTCGAAACGAGCCAGATTCCTGACGTACATAAAATCTTCCTTAGGCTCGATAAAATCCTGACGTCCCTTGTTATCAATTCCCTGCAGGATTTCATCGGCTGTTTCAAGCCGTTTTTCTATGCTGGGATGAAGTTCGGTGTCGTTCTTAAAATATTTTTCAGCATCTATTGCAGCAAATGTGTCAAGTTGATATTCTTTTGGGAAATGGAAAAAATCTTTTTCAAAAAAGTCTTTATTAAAAGGGGCTACATCAAAAGGCAGGTAGGAGTAGAGCATTACATCAAACGCATTCTTAACAGCACTCAATGAGTAATTGCTTGATGCATAATACGTTTGCAAACCTTCTTTATCCGCCTCAAGTTCCGACTCGCGCGAATGATGGCTCATGCTTAATGTTTTATCTCCAAAATTATTTTTGTTCAAGGTTCGGGTATTCTTGTCCACATCCACTTGAAATACGTACAGATCCATGTTGTGTTTCTTTACGTAATGTACAATTTCATGCGCCAGCACGTATGCAAGTTGTGCTTCGTTTTCGAGCTGAGCAAGCAATCCAAGATTTATAAGGATAATACCTTTGTCGGTCGAAAAGGCATTTACATAAGGTGATTTGATTACATAAAAACGCAATTCTTTACGCAGGTCAGGATAAGCAACCAACACATGATCGGCAACTTTATTCACATACTCGCTTATAGGATCTCCAAACATGACTTTACCACCGGTGAGTAAATCATAGATGTAATAGTTTGAAAGCAGCAGGAATTTTTCTTTTGACCGGCGTACAGAACGCTTTTCGTCAGTATTGAGTTTTGAAATATCCTGCTGATATTGCGCTGAGAATAATTGCAGAAAGTCCTGAGGTATGGTTCCTGATGAACGGATAGGCTTGTAGTCATCGAATACAGCCTGTTGACCGTAAATCTGAAATGTGATGAATAGAATGAGAAATGAAGTAATAGTTCTTTTCATAGGATTTATTATTTGACAGTCCATAAAAACGACATATCAATTATAGCGAAATAAAACATACAAAAACAAGAATCGGGTCACAATTTGTGAAATATAATAGGTGCACGTTCGGAAGTGTGCAGTATCTGCCCTTTTACGGTAGTCGCGAAAACACGACTGATTCTTAGATTCCGGATGTCTTAAGGCAATAATAGAATATTTTACCAGGTAATACTTACCTGACCGTTGCCTGTTTGTACACCTTGAGTATGAGTAATGGCTGAACTGCCTGTCGGGGTAACATAATTGCTGCCACCACCTGCGCCTGAGCCGTCTGATGCACCGCCGCCATAGTATCCGCCACCACCACCGGAGCCTGCGTAATTTGTGGCTGTTCCGCCGGTACCAAGTGTTCCGTTCAGGCTTCCACCCCCACTTTGAGTGCCGCCGGTTCCAACAGGATATCCCGAACACATACTTCCGCTTCCTCCTGTTGTGCCGCCCCCGGCTCCACCACCCCCTGTTCCTGCGGTACACCAGCCGCTCCCGGCTCCGCCACCGCCTGCAACCAGAATACGGTCGGAGAGTGCCGTTCCGCCAAGCCGAATATCGGTTGCGCCACCGCCACCGCCACCGGCATATCCCATTGTTCTGAAGCCCGTGCCACCACCATTATATCCGCCGGTTCCATATGCAGACGGAGTGGCATCCATTCCTGTACCTCCAATAAAAATGTTCAATGTACTTCCCGGTGTAACGGTGAGTGTTGCCTGAGTTCTGCCACCATAACCACCATATCCTTTCACAGTTCCACCGCCGTCCTGATTCCATCCGTTTCCACCACGGGCACCATCGGCCAGCACTACAATGGATGTAACACCGCAGGGCACGGTCCATGTTTGCATTCCACCGGTGTAATTCAGCGTTATACTGCCCGGCGTATAGCATGCCGTTGATACAGAGAGGCAGCTTGAAGTGCTGTTTCCGCAGATATTGCCTGCAGTTACACAAATACTCCCTGATGTGCTTCCAAATGTTACGGTTATTGAAGTACTTCCCTGTCCTGATGTTATAACAGAGCCGGTCGGTGCAGTCCATGTGTATGAAGTTGCACCGCTAACTGCTGCGATGGAATAATTAAGACCGGTCTGACCCGGTGTTACATTTACCGGTCCGCTCACCGAGCCCGGTGTTGCCGGAGCTGAAGTGATGCTGATACTTAAATTCGACGCAGCGCTTGTACCGCAACTGTTGGTCGATGTAACACTTACCGTGCCTGAAGTGTTTCCGGCGGTTACTGTGATGGAATTAGTTCCGGACCCGGCTGTGATTGTTGTTCCTGTGGGAAGTGACCAGTTATAGGTCGTTGTACCCGGAACAGGCGCGACTGAATATATTAGAGCTGATTGGCCTGAACAAATATTTGCACTTCCGGAAATGGCTCCCGGAGTTAAAGGTAGTATGGCACCCGTAACTACAAGATTTGATGAAGGACTGATGTTGCAGCCGTTTGTCACGGAAACGCTTACGATGCCTGAATTACTGCCGAAAGTCACCACAATTGAATTGGTTCCCTGTCCCGAATTTATTGTAGAACCCGGAGGAACCGACCACAAATAGCTTGTTGCACCTGACACAGAGGTTATCGAATAGGACACGCCTGTCTGTCCTGCACAAAATGTTGACGGGCCGCTTATCGGCCCCGGTATTAATGTTGACAGACTGTTTAGAACGCTTATCCATGCAGAACCTGTATAGTACTGTATTTCGTTACAATCGGTATTGAAAATGATAAGCCCTGTTGCGGGTGCAATTATTGCGTTTCTTTGAAGTGTGCTCATGCGCGGTATCAGTGCGCCCTTTGTTGTGCTTGCAACATCAATCATGGCTGATGAATCAGCCGCTGCGCCTGATGTATTGATGCTGACTCCCTGAGCATCTGTAAGCGTGGCAAATAATGTCGAAATAAGAAATGCCGCAAAAAAAACAACCGTTGTTTTATATGTCATGGTCACTGGGTTATTTATTGATATCTGACTGTCTGATATGAAACGTTTATTCGAAAATTATTTTACCTGCACAATGATAACCTGATGATGAAGAAATTTTGTAGATATACATTCCGGGTGCAAAAGTATTTTGAATAATGCATTGCTCCTGTGTTTGTTGATTCTGCCTGAAAACGGGTCTTCCCGAAAGGTCGAAAAGTTCAATTGTTACGATGGATGACGTTATTAATTCCGGATTGAATTCAATAAACAAATTTTCGGACACAGGATTTGGATACACTGCGACATAGCCGTCAGAAATATTATTGGGTGTGTCAGTGCCGCTGTTATCGCATGGAACAAACGGTCCGCCCGACGAACCTCCCGGACAACCTGCAAACCAGTTATACGGGTCGTTGAGATTGCCGTTGGGTGAGAGTAATTCAAGTGTACGGCCCTGCCCGTTGGGTGAAGTCGGCCAGGGACTTCCTCCTGAGTAGTCCGCGCTGATGTATAGATTCATGTCTTTATCAAACAACCGTATATTCTCACCCGCAGAACTGAGCCCGAAATTCCAGGGTCCCATATAATTGGTGACTGCTGGGTGTATTGCTTTGAATTTTGTTGTATCCTGACAAAGTACCAGATATTCGCCTCCGTGCAGCACGGTTCCTTTCGGGAAAACAAAAAAGTTTTCGTCCTGACTGTCTTTAAAACGGTAATCCGACAGGTCGAAATCCCATGCGCTGTAATTATGAAGTTCAACCCAATCGGCGTCATCAGCCAGGTCAGATGCATGGTAATTTATTTCACTGAAGGTTATTTTTGCGGTATCAGGTGAACCATAGAAATAGGCTGTAAATACGTCGGCAGTATCAGGGTTGAAGGTCAGCGATGCAGTATTTTGCGGGGATGAATAGATAATTCCTGATTGCCAGAAACCAAACTGGAAACCGGGATTCGCAACAGCGGTAATCTTTACAGGAACGCTGTCGAAATATATTCCTGCCCATGGCATGTCTGCAACTGTTATAGTATTTAAAATAATTTTCCCCGCATTTGGAGGATATACATTCAAGGTAACGGGAACCTGTTTTTTTAGATGAAAGGTTGCTTCAATGTGATTGCGTGCTGTAATTTGCCTGTTGTGGCAAAAAGTGAGTATCTCCGGAAGGTGATAATTTCTCCATGTATTATAGTCGCCGTGACCTGCCAGTCCCCAGTTCGGGTTGTTGAATCCTGTTCCCCAACGCCTGAAATGACGGTACATTTCGCTGTCAACCGTATCACGCGAACTGTTCAGGATGGTCACGAAATTTTGTGGAGTGAAGGTTGTATTCAGAAGGTCGGCATATCGGTTAATGAAATAGTTTTTGTAGCCGGTATTGTTAAGCAGGCTGTGGAATAGGATTGATGTATAATCATAGGACTTGTGGATATTGGAATCTAATGAATTGGCAACGTAGCTGTATTGCCCGCCCAATCCGTTATCAAGATCCCAAAGGATGTAACGCCATTTTTTACCTGCTTTATTTTCACGCCAGTAGCGCACGTTATTGGTAAGCCAATCCCAGTTTTCCGACCATGTTTCAACTGCAAAATAATCGGCAAAATTCTCCAGATCAAACAACGTTTCGGCAGTTGCAAAATTGGCTGCATTACTCATATCATTAAAGGCCACAAAAGATCCATCCTGAATAAACCGTGTGTTTGAACCATTCATCACAAGTCCGTTGTACTGCAACAAATCAACAGAATCAGGGTCTGCTCCATGATTATTTTCTAAATAATATTTGTTAATCTTTTCTCGGATGTTATATACGCCCCAATATTTACCATTTAAATAAACTACGCTGGGCTGATATGCCATTACATCGCAGTTTGTAGGTTTCAATGCAAGGGTATGTAAAAGCGCATCACGCATGTGCGCCTGATTCCAGTCTGTTCCTGCGTTCCTTAAAATGAATTGTTTGAATGAATGAATGTCTTTCGACGGGAACAACTGATAGTTGAATGAGCCGTTACCATAGCCGTCATGGGCCACAAGTTTCATGCTTTTTTGCGGATACGACCGAGAATAGTTTCCATATATTTCAAGTCCTGCATCCTGCTCAAAACCTAAATGCCGCTGCTTATCAAAATATTCAATATGCACCATCACTTCGCGTTCTTGCCAAAAATTTGAACCAAAAAATGGAATGTTTGCTTCTGCATTGGGGCCTTTTACGTAAATGCCTGTAACGGTATCAAAGAATAGGGCAGGAGGGAAGCTCAGCGAAATAACAGGAAGCGATGATGAAGATGAATCTGAAATGAAGAATGTGTTTGTGACAGTATTGCCTTCAAGCAGTGACGGGTGAAAGGTTCGTGCTCTTACAACAGTTGTGGAATCGATGCTTAGAGGTACTGAATATTGTGGTGATGCGTTCGTTGGGACGCTGCCATCAAGTGTGTAGCGGATAATTCCCCCGGGTGTCGTTGTTGTAAGAGTGAGCGTTTGTGTTGATGGAAAAAATCCGCCATCAGGCGAAAATACAGGATCTGCCGTATATCCGTTGTAACCGGCTACATTGTTGTTTGATGCGTTCGGCGTCGGTGTTTTGAAATAATTATAGGTGGAAGTGCCGTTAGGCTTGCGGCCATATGAATTGTCTGTATGAATAGGTCCCACGGTGAACTGGTCGAGAAGTGTGCCCGATGGATTAGACAACATCAGTGTTCCTCCATTTTGTGCCAGTTTAAAATTTGTATGCAGCGATGAACTGTTCAGGTTGAACCAGGCAGGAACAGGTCCATAATTGGAAGACGCGCTTTTTATTCCTAATGAAAGCCACGCAAGTGAGGTCATGTCAGACGATCCTGAAGTGACATTGTGAACCTGAATTGCAAGTATATTGTTGCCGTTCCTAAGGAAGGATTTAAGAAACGCTTCGTCAAGAAAAAACTGATCAGCTGCCCCGCCGGTGTACATTTTTGCTTCATGCTCCGACAGTGCTGGTGTGTTGAAGGGTACCGGAGTCCCATTTACTCCGATATTGGAACGGGCGATTTCAACTCCGTTAATATAGGCAACAAAGGCATCATCATAATCCATATTGAACACTGCCGATGCGATATCTGCAGTATCGGTTATTGTGAAAACGCGCCTCATATAAACAGATGTTACAGGCGGAGTAAGAATAGTATTATCATCGCCATCGCCATACCCAATACCTCCAATACCCTGATTCCAGAAAGCATCGTTGAATCCGGGAAGTATTCTCCAGTTTGAATCCGGTTCAGTGAAGGGTGTGGTGTAATGCCACAAATTGTCAGCATTTACAACTGTTTCCCAATGATGAAAGAATTTTTTACGGTCTTTGCCTGATGCAAAAAGCAATATAAAACCGGATGGCTGAATGCTCACTCCCGATGGAAATACCCATTTGGCAGGCTGTGCAATGTTGTCGCTGATACGATACCCGCCAAGATTGATTACTGAGCTTCCACTGTTGTATAGTTCAATCCAGTCGGGTGAATCACCGTCTTCATCTTTCACAACCGAATCGTTGGACGGCGATATTTCATTGATTACAACCTGTGCCTTTGAATTGAATACTATTATGCAAAAAATGGCTGTGACGAAAATTTTTAGTTTTATTAATTTGGTCATGATATTACTTCGTTTTTAACCATTTGAATCTGATATTCTGTTCAGCAGTCCTGAGTTCAATGAGGTATATCCCATCCGGAAGTTTTTCTGTTGTTACCAGGCTGTTCAGCCTGCTGTCATGATATGCCGACGAGGCAAGAACACTCGTTCTTCCCAGCAAATCAATTGCAATGATTTCATAGATACCGCAACCATTGAGTTTTCCGCTAATACTAAAATATTCCTTTCCGGGGTTAGGGAAAATGCTAAAACTGCCGTCAATGGCTGAATTTGGCAGTGATGAGGGTTCCAGAATTGTAATCTGTGCGCTGCTTGTGTCTGCATAACAGCTGTTAGATGCAATCAGTACAATATTTTTTAACCCCGATGAAACGTAGGTGTACAGCGGATATTCCAGTGTGCTGCTACCCGAAGGTGGTTCATCAAAATCCCATAAGTACTGCGAGGCTTGAGTGCTCAGGTTTACAAATTGCACGACTTCACCTTCATAATAGGTGTCGTGAGATGTCCAGAATGCCGCATCTACCGGCTCATCTACGGTAACATATACATTGGCAAGTGCGTGGCAGTCGGATGAGTTGCTTACATAAACACTGTAATTACTGCTGTGTTCCGGTGTTATTGATAATGTTGAAGATGTCGAGCCATCCTGCCACATATAGCTGTTCCCGCCGGTTACAGTTAGATTTATTGTGTTGCCTTTACATATGGTTGTATCAGAAGTAATGGTAAACGCAACATTACAATAAACACAACTTCCATCGGGTGTATTCGCCAGTGGGTTATAATTCTGCGCCATAGTATCCATGCAACCGGCAATAACCGGAGGCGAGAAGATGTACTCCAGATACTGAAGGTTGAAATTCTTGTCGGTATGTGCCACTACCACCGGATGCCTGATATCTTTTGCATAATACTTATAATAATATTGGGTGTCGGCAGCCGTATATATAGGTGTTCCGAAGTAAAATGCAGTGTCGTAATTAATTTCGCCGCCCTTCATTCTAAGCACATCGCCGTAGTAATTCAAAGGAGTTTGTAATGAACCCCAGCCATCAAAGAAACTGCTTCTGATTATTGTTCTCTCCAGGTTGGCCGTCGACAAAAAGTTGATGTACGTTGCTTTTGCACGTGTGTTTTCAATGTTTCCATACGTATAATTACTGGAAAGCAAGGTGTCATCAGGGATATAATTGGCATGTACAGTATCCAATCCGCCGCCAAAATTGCCGATAAGTGTTTGTCCGGTTCTTCTGAATGCTGTGCTGCTGGCCGAAAAATAATCTACCGTGGTGAGTCCGTTACCGGAAATGGCAGATGCTATGGTTGCTCCCGGATGAAACGCTGCCCAGGGTGTTTGTGATGCCTGATAATATTTTATAGTATCGTGGAAAACCGGTATGATACTCGAGAAATCATAAAACTGATTACTGCCGGGGCTTCCCAAAGCAGTTGAGGTCGCAAGTGAATATCCGCGGTTGATTTTTAGTCCACCCACCGGAAAGTTATTGCTGTTAATTATAATCTGACCGAACGAGGGGTTGACAGCATAAACAATCAGAAACAGAATTAGTTTTCGATACATCCGCAATTAATTTGTTTTTGAAGGTATAAATCTACAATTATTTGTGAAACAAAATGTGATTGATGCCTCTGAGGTGTGTGGTCATTGTTTAATTTATGTTGAAAAAAAGAGACTTATGTTGCATTTTGACATTTTCTGAATTATATTTGCTTTAACCAAAACATGTTCTATGGAAAAACATTACAATTGTTATTTTTCGGTCTTCCTTATTGCAATAATTTTATTTATTGCAACTTCCTGTGGAAATAAAAAAGTTGAATCAATTATTGTAGCTGATTCTGCTGTAATTCAAAATTATCTGGATAATAAATTGGTGAAACCCGAATTTGGCGGAAAGGTTTTTAGTGCGCATAAGGTTTTTCATACTGATGCGGGAACTATTTGTATATGGGCTTATATGCAGGAATACTACAAAAAGGATGATAAGTTAGAATCGGGCGCCGGTTGGTCTGTACCGCTGTTATTGTATGTTGATATGACTTCCGGTAAACTAAGGATTTTGGGCCATATTGCTCCCGGCGATGGTGATAATTATACCACGGATGTCAAAAGACTCTTTCCTAAATCCATTCAAAAGGAGATATTTGATTTTCCTACATCAGACAAAGCACGCAAGCTTGAGGGCGAAGCTCTTGAACGCGCTCAGAAAATGTAAGCTGCCATCAGCAGTTTTTTCTTCTCAGGTCTGCCCACTTTTTTTATCTTCGTGATACGGAACCATTATGTCATTTCTTGTTTTGGCAATAGATAAGAAATGTGGTTTTGTCATAAAAACATAATTATGCTGAATATGGAAAAGTGTTTCTTGTCGCGTTTACTTGCTGTTCTGGCTGTTTTTGCATTTAGTTTTTATCATTTGGGTGCTCAGACAAGCGAACCCTCCACGGATAAATGGCAGCAGTCTGCATTCCAGAATATACGGGTCGAAGAATATAATATTCGTTTTGATGCCGCGTACGGCTTTTTTTCGAGCCCAAACCGTAATCAGAATCTCCGCATCAATTATTTGAACAATGGTTTTTTTATGAAACCCAGAACTGAGGCACATGGTGAATGGAGTATTTCAATGAATTTGGAAACAATCAGCAAAGGTGGGGCACCACTCCGGCCATCTGCCGATCCACAGTTTTGTTCTGATTTAAATTCTTTGGATGTCAGGCATACAGGCTTTGATATGCATTATGAAAATAGTGAAGAGGGTATGAGGCAGAATTTTATTATTAATAATATTCCTGCAGGAAATGAGCCACTCACCTTATCTATCAATATAGAAAGTAATCTGCTGACCGCGATTAAGTCTTCATCCGATTTATTATTTTATCAGCAGCACCCACGCCTCGGAACAACAGAAAATGTTGCATGGTACAAAGGACTTGCTGTCTGGGATGCAAACGGAAGGACTCTTGATGCCCGCATGGTACTTGAAGGAAACGAATTGAAGATAATTGTTGATGATGCCAATGCTGTTTATCCTGTAACGGTTGACCCACTTTCTACTACAGCTAACTGGCAAAAAGAATCAGATCAGGCTACTGCCTATTTCGGATTTGCAGTCAGCGCTGCCGGCGATGTAAATGGCGATGGTTATGGTGATGTTATCATTGGCGCACCTTTGTACGATAATGGTCAAACCGATGAAGGACGCGCTTTTGTATATCATGGCTCGGCTACAGGTTTGTCAACTACGGCAGCCTGGACGTATGAAAGCAACAATGCCGGTGATGGCGTTGGTTATGCCGTGAATACTGCCGGCGACGTGAATGGCGATGGATACAGTGATGTTATTGTTGGTGCGTATCACTACTCAAACGGACAGGCCAACGAAGGCAGAGCACTTGTCTTTCAAGGCTCATCAACCGGTCTGTCTGCAGTGCCTGCATGGTCCTACGAGTCAAACCAAATCAATGCTGCACTTGGAAGTGCGGTTGCATGCGCAGGCGATGTGAATGGAGACGGTTACAGCGATGTTATTGTAGGCGCTGATTTGTTTGACAACGGGCAAACCGATGAAGGCGTTGTATTTGTTTTTCATGGCTCATCAACCGGATTATCTGCAACCGTTTCATGGACCGGTGAGAATAATCAGGCATCCGCAGATTTCGGACATTCGGTCAACAGTGCAGGCGATGTGAATGGTGATGGCTATTCGGATATTGTTATTGGCTCACCTTTGTATGATAACGGGCAAACCAATGAGGGCGCCGCTTTTGTTTATTTAGGCTCATCATCGGGACTTGCTGCAACCGCTGCATGGTCGACTGAAAGTAATCAGGCAAACGCCGATTACGGTATTTCTGTTAACACTGCCGGCGATATGAATGGCGATGGCTATGCTGATGTTATTGTTGGTGCCGACCTTTATGATAACGGGCAAACCGATGAAGGAAAAGCATATCTCTACAATGGTTCTTCCACAGGTCTTTCAACTTCTCCTTCCTGGACTTATGAAGCCAATGCTGCAGGTTCCTATCTTGGCGCCGCTGTTGCATGTGCCGCAGATGTAAATGGTGATGGTTATTCGGATATTCTGATAGGCGCCAGCCGTTTCACCAATGGCGAGACCGGCGAAGGCCGCGCATTTTTATTCTTCGGTTCATCCACCGGCCCTGCTGCCGCTGCAAACTGGACTGCCGAAGCAAATCAGGCAACCGCCTATTTCGGTGCTGCGTTGAACAGCGCAGGCGATGTTAATGGCGATGGATATGCTGATGTGATTGTCGGTTCGTATCTGTATGACAACGGGCAAACAGATGAGGGCAGGGTTTATGTTTTTCATGGATCGGCTGCCGGGCTGGCAACAACTTCAAGCTGGACGAATGAATCAAATCAGGCATCGGCATATTTTGGCTGGTGCGTTTCATCTGCCGGAGATATTAACGGTGATGGATACAGCGATGTACTTGTGGGTGCGCCATACTATGACGTTTCTTTTTCAAATGAAGGTGCTGTGTTTGTTTATTACGGCTCTGCTACCGGCCTTTCAGTTACTGCAAACTGGACCGGGCTGGGCAATGCAAGCGGTGCAAATTATGGATATAGTGCCGCCAATGCCGGCGATGTAAATGGGGATGGATATTCCGATATTATTGTCGGAGCTTATGGGATGAACTCAGGTTCTAATATTGTCGGTGCAGCCTATGTTTACTTTGGTTCTGCAATCGGTCTTTCTTCTTCTGCTGACTGGAGTGTTATTGGTACACAAGTTAATGCATCATACGGATACAGCGTTGCAGGCGCCGGTGATGTAAACGGAGATGGTTTCAGTGATGTGATTGTTGGTGCTTATCTTTATGATAATGGACAAACTGATGAAGGCAAAGTGTTCGTGTATCATGGTTCTCCTTCTGGTCCGTCTGTCACAGAAAACTGGACAACGGAAAGCAATATCGCCGCGGCTCAATATGGTCTGAGCGTTTCTTCTGCCGGAGATGTAAATGGAGATGGATACTCTGATGTTCTTGTTGGCGCACCGGGTTTGTCAAATGGCAGCACCAATGAAGGACGCGCCTATCTCTATTACGGATCTTCTACCGGATTATCATCAACTGCTGCCTGGACTACCGAACCTAATTTTCAGAACATGGGTTGGGCCAGTTGTGTGGCATCCGCCGGCGATGTGAACGGCGACGGATATGCCGACGTAATCATTGCATCAAAAGCTTATGATGGAGGTCAGACCGATGAAGGACGTGTAAGCCTATTCTATGGATCTTCAACCGGATTGCCTGCAACGGAAAGTTGGTATTTCGAGAATAATAAATTTGGTGCGTACCTGGGTACCAGCGCTGCTTCAGCCGGAGATATCAATGGCGACGGCTACAGCGACCTTATTGCAGGTTCACCAAGTTATACGAACGGTCAGACCAATGAAGGCCGTGTTTATATTTTCTACGGTTCAGCTACCGGTTATGGTGCAACACCCGACACACTGGAATCTAATCAGGCAAATGCCTATTATGGATATTGCGTTTCAGGTGCAGGTGATGTAAACGGCGATGGCTACAGCGATGTAATCATTGGTTCTTATGCTTATGATAACGGACAAACCGATGAAGGGTTGGCCGTTGTTTTCTACGGAAATAATGCAAAAGCAATTAGCCGAGCGACATCTCAATACGATGCAGGCGGATTCCATGAAATCCAAAACGGGAACTTGCTTTCAACATCCCAACTTCGTATTTCGCATAAAGAAAACGCAGTGTTTAACAGTAAGGTTAAATTAATATACCAGCTATCTATTCCGGGAACTACTTTTTCAGCTCCTGCACTCAGCGGCTCTTCCGCCGCATGGACCACGGCGGCAGGTCCTTCGGGCGTAAATGTCTATGCGGAAAAAATTCTCCCTGATAACAAACTGTATCACTGGCGGGCACGCACACTATACAACCCCGCAACTGCTGTGTATGGCGAGCTTTATGGGAAATGGTTTACCATGGGCGCTGCTTCGGATGAAAAATGGAACGGGAATGTACGATATAAATGCGTTGCACCGGTGGTTGTTCATAATCCGACAGCAAGTACTATATGCGAAGGTGCGAATGTTTCGTTCAGTGTTACTTCCGGAGGAACCGGGGTTTCATATCAGTGGCAACTGAGTACCAACGGCGGAACTGTATGGAATAACCAGGCCAATGGCGGAGTGTACAGTGGTATGACGTCATCAACGATGACAATCACCACTGCAACCGCCGGTATGAACGCGTACCAATATCGTTGTTTTTTAAGCGGGACGTGTGCGCCGACAGCAACTTCGACAGGCGTTATTTTAACAGTGAATCTAAAACCGAATATCACGGTTCAGCCTCTTGATGCGTCTGTTTGTAACGGCTACGGGGCTGCTTTTTCTGTCAATGCAACCGGAACCGGTATCAGCTATCAATGGCAAATAAGTACAAATGGCGGTAGTACCTGGGCGAATCAAGGCAATGGCAGCGGCTACAGCGGAATGACAACTGCCGCTATGGCCTTAACTACTGCCACAAGCGGAATGAATAATTACCTCTATCACTGCGTAGTAACAGGTAGCTGCGCTCCACCTGCCGTTTCATCAAATGCATTATTAGCCGTAAATACTTCCGCAACGATTACAACAAATCCTTCGGGCTCAAATGCATGTGCAGGCGGTAATACATCATTCAGCGTGGTTGCCGGTGGCTCTGCACCGTTTAACTATCAATGGCAGCTCAGCATCAACGGTGGCTCTACATGGGCAAATCAGGCGAATAATTCATTGTATTCAGGAATGACTCTGGCCACCATGAATATTACCGGAGCAACAGTTGGAATGTTCAATTATAAGTATCGGTGTGTGGTGAGCAATGCCTGTCCGCCTTCAACATACAGCACTGCAGGTACTCTTTCGGTAAACGGAACTATTGCTCAAATTGCGGGGCAGCCGGTGAGTGTAGTCCGGTGTCCTGGAACACAGGCTGTATATACCGTTACTGCTACAGGTAATCCTGCCCCCGGTTATCAATGGTATGGACCGTCAGGAATACTTTCCGGATCAAATTCAAGTACATTAACTTTGAACAATGTATCTTCAGGTGATGCCGGAAATTATTATTGTGTGGTTTCAAGTACCTGTAATTCGGTCAACAGTAATAATGCTTCACTTACACTTCATGCGCTGCCGCAGGTATTGTCACAATCTGCAGATTCTTCACGATGTACGGGCAGTAGAGTTGCATTCTTTGTTACTGCCGGTGGGTCACCTTTACCCGTGTATCAGTGGTATGGTCCCGGCGGGCAAATTGCGGGCGCTACTTCGGATACGCTGAATATTGCACCGATAACAAGTGGTGATGCCGGTGTGTATTACTGCAGAGTAAGCAATCTTTGCGATACAGTTCAGAGTGTCGTGAATAACCTGAATGTTGTTGTGCTTCCGGTTATACATCTGGGAAATGATACTACATTGTGTGCAGGTCAAAATATCACTTTAACGACGCCGGCCGGTTATGATTCATATGCATGGTCAACGGGAGAAATATTGAATCAGGTTACTATCGATTCCACAGGTTTTGGAATTGGTCCGGCCCTGATTTACTTAACAGCGCTTGATTCGGTTTGCTCAAATTCCGACTCTATACTTATTACTTTTGACCCTTGCACTTTTGTAAGTGAGAATTTATTCAAAGGGGAAATTGTATTTTATCCTAATCCTGCTGAAGATGAAATTTTTGTTGAAGTCAGCAATGGCTTCGAAACGCAGGAATTGCTGATATTTGATGCGTTGGGCAGAATTGTAAAAAAATCGCTGCTTATCGGAAATAAAAATAGAATTCTGATTGATGATTTGACATCGGGTACGTATGTTATGATTGTATCCGGCAGAGAATTTTCTAAACCCATGTTACTGATAAAACAATAATCAAACTGTAATTATTCACTTGAAATTAAATCAATGAAACGTATTCTTAATATTGTTTTCGCAACAGCTTCCTTTGTATTACTTTCAGTTACTGCATTATTGGCGCAGACCGGATGTATTGACGGTGACTGTAAGAATGGAACCGGCACTTACGCCTATTCAAACGGCAACAAATATGTTGGCGAATTTAAAAATATGAAACTCAATGGCAAGGGCACTTTTACATATAATTCCGGCGCATGGAAGGGCTGTGAATATACGGGTGATTTTAAAGATAACACTCTGACCGGAAAAGGGGTGTTTGTGTATGCAAACGGCGATAATTATACAGGCGATTTCGTAAATAATAAATTGTGCGGACAGGGAACCTATACCTATGCATCCGGTGAATTTGCCGGGGCTGTAGTTACGGGCGAATGGAAAAACAATAAGTTGAACGGGCATGGCGTTTTCATTGCAAAAGACGGCGAGAAATACGACGGCAACTGGAAAAATAGTTTGAAGGAAGGTCAGGGTACCATTCTATTTGCCAATGGCAGTAAATACGAAGGCGAATGGAAAGCCGGTAAATTCAATGGCAAAGGAACCTTTACCTATGCATCGGGAAAGGTAGTTTCGGGTAACTGGAAAGACAATAAATTTGTTGATTAGAACACTCGCTTACAATGAAAAAATCAACGATTTCGAAACGGGAATTTATTCGGCGATGCGCAATTGGAGCAGGTGTTGCCGCATTGGGAATTTCCGATTTTGATGTTTTCGGCACCATTCTTAATAAGCAGAATCAAATTATGAACAAACCCATTGATATCTGGAAATGGCATAAACAGGCTGCATATTTTAGTAAAACGGATAAAGGCATCATGTGCGGCCTGTGCCCCAATGCCTGTATAATACCTGAAAAAGGAACCGGCATTTGCAAAACACGTGTTATTTTCGATGATGCCTTGTATGCGATTAACTACGGAAATCCCTGTTCTATCAATACCGATCCGGTAGAAAAAAAACCACTGTATCATTTTCTGCCACAAACGACTGTGTTTTCACTGGCCACAGCCGGTTGTAATTTCAATTGCCTTAACTGCCAGAACTGGCAAATATCACAGGTTTCACCATTTGAAACAGAAAATTACGATTTGATGCCCGGTGATGTTGTGGCGTACGCACTTAAAAATAAATGTACCAGTATCGGATATACTTATTCTGAACCGGTTGTCTTCTACGAGTATGTTTTTGATACCGCAAAACTGGCACATGAAAAAGGGCTGAAAAATATTTTCATCTCAAATGGTTATATCAATGAAACTCCGCTTCGCGCCATCTGTAAGCACCTCGATGCTGCCAACATCAACCTGAAAAGTTTTAGTGATGAAACCTACCGGAAATTGAACGGCGGATCATTGAATACAATTAAACGGAATCTAAATGTTTTTAAGGAAGAAGGTGTCTGGCTGGAAATTACCAACCTCGTTATCCCTACGTGGACGGACGATATGGATATGATAAAAAAAATGTGTGACTGGCTTTACAATTCAGGTTTAGGGAAGTTCCCACTGCATTTCAACCGTTTTATGCCTGCCTACAAGCTCACACAATTGCCCGTTACACCCGTTGAAACGCTTGAAAAAGCACGCGATATCGCTATAAACGCAGGAATCGAATTTGTTTACATTGGAAATGTGCCCGGCACAAAGTCAGACGATACGTATTGCCCAAAATGTAAAAAAGTTCTCATTGAGCGAAATGGATATACCAACATTTCAAACAATATGAAAAATGGGAAGTGTGGTTTTTGTAATGAACCCATCAATGGTGTCTGGAGTTAACTACTAATAATCGTCTCATGTTTTTTAGGAAAATATTCTTCGCAATAATAATTTTTAGTGTTGCGGCATTTCTTTTTATTTATAGTTCAGATGCCGGCAAAAAATCCGGTGCTGAAATTATGTCCGGAACTTGGCATGAGCAACTTGATGGTCTGAATTATCTGGTTATGCGGACATCATCGATTAATCTGGTAAATGGATTGTTCCTGACCAAAGAACAGGCTTGGAGTCTTAGAAACCTTTCGTTGAAAGTTGATTCGCTGAATCTCGATATCCCGTTATCAAATACAATTTACTCAGATGAGGTTTTAAAAATCAGCTCGACCTACTTTATGCTGATTGATGTTTTATTGAAACAGCAGCCGGTGAGCGATTCATTGAAAAATGCTGTAAATGAAATGAGGGTGCAGGAAGCCGATCTTATTAAACGAACGCTGCTTGCTGCCGCTAATCCTGCCTATCACGGCGAGGGCTGTCTGGAGTGTCACGCACCTCCTGCGTTTTTCCCGAAAGGCAGTATTGCTCAAAAAGATACAAAACCAATTACTGCTGTCTACCGCAAAGATATTGATCTGGCTCATGTACAAGGCCTTTTTGGAGAGGAAGGAACTTCATTAATCTGGGAGCTGAAAGAAGCCGTTGACAGCATTTTGAATAATGAACAAAGATTCGTTTTCGCAAGTTTTAGATGTTGCCTGATTCCTGCTCAGAACGCCGGCGATCCGGGTATTATTGGTCAGTCATTTGTTACCAGCGAATGGATTGAATATTTTAAAAGTATTCGGGAACTTTCAGATAAAAAATGGCTGGAATATAAAGATCTTTTTATCATTCCGCTCGAAGATATCGTAAAAGCAAAACTGCCGGGAATAAAGAAAAAAGATATCGATAAACGTATCAAAAACGCTGAAGTCGTTATTAATGAATGCCGGAAAATGGATAAAATTGAGTTTCAACTTCAAAAAGAGAATTTGTGCGTCAGCCTTAGTAAAGCCTTGAATATAGATGATCTCAACGGTGAATCAACCCGCGCTGCCGATGAACGTAAATTCATGGCCGCAATGTTCCTCCTTTTTCCCGGAACCTCCCGGATGTACACACGAATTTTGGAATCTGAATAATTGCTCTTTGCGAAAAAATTATCAGAATCTCTGATTGACGCATCAAAATCAATACAACTCTAATTCATTATTTGTCAAGCATTCCGACCAAATATATGAAGTATTATGCTCGTCGGCATAAGTCAAATAACCTGCCATGAACCCTCCGTTTCGGTAGGCGAAATACTATTTTTTAACCCTTGAATCAGGCATTCGTTCTGTCGCACCTTTGTATTGACTTCAGAAAATAAAGGCTCCCGGATCATGGATCGGAGTTATGAACCGAAAAAATGATCCGGGCTTTTAAAACTCCTGAACTAACTACAATACTAAATGTGCGATTATGGATGACATGATTATCATTAAATACCTCGACAGTTTAAATTGCGAAGAGCGTTTCGAGGTGCTCAAAGGAACCTGGAGAAAGGAAATAAGAAAATACTTACGATGTCGAATCGTTTTTATGCCGCTTAACAGACTCCCGGTAAATACGGATGATCAGCTATCTTTTATGGTTACCGATAAAAGCAGCAACATGACCTATTGGGCTGTTATTCAGAAAAAGAAAATGCCCGAAATACGAAGCAGGCGCGAAGCTGTCAGAACCGAACAGGATTTCAGCCGCTGGCTTAACTTTTTGTAAGCGCATTTTATACTGCCTTTTTTACACCTACTGCCGATAATTTAAACGGTGCAATTTTAGAGAAGGCATCAAGTTCATCTCGCGTTAAAGCATTTACCGGTGCTTCGGGAAAATGGAAGGGCATAAATAATTCGCCTTCAAGCACATCATTACTTACCTTCAGCTTAACATTAATTTCTCCCCGCCCGTTATAAATTGCGAGCAATTCACCATCTGTAAATCCTCGCTTCAGCGCATCTGATGAATTCATTAACACATATGATTCATTCGCAAATGCCCTCAACACCTCCGCTTTTCGCGACATCGTTGAAGTGTGATATTGATACAATATACGACCTGTATTCAGCATAAACGGAAAGCGTTCGGATGTGCGCTCGTTTTGCTCATGATAGTCTACAGGGAATAATTTGGCTTTTCCGCTTTCGGTGTTAAACCCATCAAGATACAGTGTGGGTGTTCCCGGATGTTCCTTATCGGGACAAGGCCATTGCAGTTCTTCATGTTCCAGCCGTTCATAACTGATGCCGCCGAATATCGGTGCCGCTTTACCAATTTCATCAAAAATTTCCGATTCATTTTTATAACTGCCGATACTAATTCCCATGCGGCTCGCAACCTCTGAAATTATTTTCCAGTCCTGACGTGCTTCTCCAGGCGCATCAACGGCCTTTCGCACACGCAACACCCGCCTGTCGCTGCTTACAAAGGTTCCGCTCTTTTCGGCAAATGCCGCGGCAGGTAAAACGACGTCGGCAAGTGCAGCGGTTTCGGTAAAGAAAATATCCTGTACGACGATAAAATCAAGTTTTTCAAAACCTTCTTTTGTGTGGTTGAGGTTTGGATCAGAAACCATCGGATTTTCTCCCATGATATATAGTCCTTTCAAATCGCCACTATGAGCCGCCTGCACAATTTCAACAGTTGTAAGACCCGGCTTTGAACTTAACATTTCAGGCGAAATATTCCACAGCGCAGCAACACGTTTCCTGTTTTCTTCATTCAGCATAGGGATATAACCGGGATAAAAAGCTGGTGTGCAACCCACGTCCGTGGCGCCTTGTACGTTGTTTTGTCCCCGGGGTGGATTAATTCCTGCACCAACCCTGCCAATGTTTCCGGTGATAAGAATCATGTTTATCAAACTGAAAACATTGTGCGTTCCCGTTACCTGCTGGCTCATTCCCATGCCTGTGGCTATGATGGGATTTTTTGCTGAGGAATAAATTTCGGCTGCAAGTTTTATTTTGTCTGCTGAAACGCCTGTTATTTCTTCGGTGTACGCGCCTGTATATTTTTCTGTCAATTCTTTAAGAAGGTCGAATGCTTCCATACCGCCGTCAACTCGGTTCTCAATAAATGTTTTATCGATGCGCCCGAGCACTATAATCTCCCGAATGATTCCGTTCAGCAATGCCACGTCTGTGCCGAGTTTCGGCTGCAACCACAGTTCAGCGTATTTGACAAGCGGCGTTTTTTTCGGGTCAACAATAATAATGCGTTGACCATTTTTTACACCGCGTTTGATGTAAGTTGCAGTTACAGGATGGGTTTCAATGATATTGTTGCCTGTTACAAAAAGGCAATCGGCGCTTTCAAAATCCTGAATACTGTTGCTGCCAGCACCATCGCCAATTGATTTTATCATCGCCGTTACGGTAGAGGCGTGGCAAAGCCGCGTGCAATAATCTACGTTGTTTGTTCCAAAAGCAATTCGAATGAATTTTTGAAAGATATAATTGTCTTCATTGGTGGCTTTTGCCGATGCATATCCTGCCAATGCATCATTACCATAATTATTCTTAATAGTATTCAGCCTTTCTGCGATGAGTGCAAGAGCTTCATCCCAGCTTGCTTTTTCAAATGTCCCGTTCCTGCGGATTAGTGGAGTAGTGAGTCGTTCTCCACTGTGAATATATTCATATCCGAATCTGCCTTTTACGCAAAGCCTGCCATCATTGGGCATTACGCCTTCTACTCCGGTGGCACGTACAATTTTACCATCGCTGATCCACAATTCAAGTTGGCACCCAACACCGCAGTAAGGGCAGGTTGTTCTTACTTTTTTATCGATTTTGTTGATGTTGAATTCGCCGCGATGTGGCTTTTCTACGATGGCGCCGGTTGGGCAAAGTTGGATACACTCACCACAGCCGTCACATTCTGATGCCCCCCAGTTGTTGAATCCGGCAACTACATAAGAATGAATGCCGCGGTCAGCCATCGAAAGTACTTCCTTACCCTGAATTTCATCACATGCCTTGATGCATCTGAAGCATTTGATGCATTTACCGGCATCATACATGAGTGCAGGACTTGTTGCATCTATCGGAAAATCGATGGTTTCATAAACGGATACATACTTCCTGTTTTTTATATCCGACAGACCGTATCGCTCTGTTAGAGGGCGCAACTCATCGTAGAATGAGTGGTCTGTTTCTTCATTATGTTCTGACAAAAGCATGTCAAGGTTGTTGCGGCGCGATTCTTCGAGTTCAGCATCAAAAGCGGTAATATTCATGCCTTCTTTAACTGCATGTGTGCAGGACATTACAAGACCGCGGGTATTCTCAACTTTCACACAGCAAAGCCTGCAGGCGGCTGTTGGGCTGAGTCTCGGATGATAGCACAAACCCGGAATATCAAAACCGTTTTTACGGGCAACGGTTAAAAGGTTTTGCCCTTCTTCGGCTTCAATTATTTTTCCGTCTATAGTAAATTTTACCGTTTTCATTTTTGAAATTCTAATTTTAAACAAGTAGGTCTGCAACATTCCGGAGTGCTGATGCAAGCGGCAGTACCGGCGACTGTCCCAATGGGCATAGAGAAGTTGCAGCAATGTGTTTTGCTTTGGTTGTGAGAACTTCTAGCAGCCGTTTTTTTTCTTCTTTGGTTTGACCGAAAGAATTTTCCCATTCTCGCGAAAGATGGTACGTGCCAATTCGGCACGGGACACACTTTCCGCACGATTCATGTTTGAAAAACCGAAGTATGGACGCTATTATTTTTTCTAATGAAACAGTTGAACCGAAAACAATAATTGCTCCTGACCCTAAGGTTAGATTTTGCTCCAGCAGTTTGTCATAGCACAACAAAACATCGAGCTGGGAAGCGTTTGCAAATGTTCCTGCAGCACCGCCCAGCAATACTGCACTTACCGCTTCATTATTTTTCAATCCACCACCGAGTCCTATTATGATTTCGTTTAAGGTGCAGCCCATTTCAACTTCATAAACGCCCGGTTTTACGATATCTCCGCTAAGGCAAACCAATTTTGTTCCTTTCGATTTTTCAGTTCCCATAGAAGCGAAAAATGCTGAACCATTATTTATAATATGCGGAAGGTTAGAAAGTGTTTCAACATTATTTACCAGCGTGGGTTCCTGCCAAAGACCTTTTTCGGCAGGGAAGGGCGGTTTAATTCTTGGGTTTCCGCGTTTTCCTTCAAGTGATTCAAGCAACGTAAATTCTTCGCCGCACAGGTATGAACCCGCCCCCGGCATCACTTCCAGATTGAAATTGAATGAACTTCCTGATATACTTTGACCGAGAAAAGCGTGTTGCGTTGCCTGATTAATGGCTGTTTTTAGTTTGTTGATAGATTCGCCGTATTCGCCTCTCACATAGATGAATCCTCTGTTTGAATTTGTGGCAAGTGCCGCTATTATGATGCCTTCAATAAGTTGATGAGGATTTTGCTCCATCAATTTTTTATCCTTGAAAGTACCGGGTTCGCCTTCGTCTGCGTTGCAAACAATGAATTTATTTTTTACTGATGTCGCATTTCGAACGGCTTGTAGCTTAATCCATGTAGGAAAACCTGCTCCTCCGCGGCCACGCAATCCCGATTTTTTAATTTCTTCAATAATATCTTCGGGCTTCATGTGCAAAGCCTTTGAAAGTGCCGTATAGCCACCTGCGTTGATGTAGTCTGTGATGCTGAGCGGATCAATCGTTCCGTTGATTGCCGTGAGTAACTTTGTCTCACTGATCATACGCCTTCACTTTTTAAAACAGAAATAATTTTTTCATGTACGTTATCGGTCGTGAGACCAGCGATTGGTTCATTATTTAATGCTGCTGCAGGCGCTTCAGCGCAAAGTCCGAGACACTCGCATCTGCCAATAGCGACCTCCATGTTGTTTTTTAAATTATTGTCAGAAGTTATTGCATCATAAAGTTCATCGGCACCTGCATGTGCACAAACCGGCGAACAGCAGATATTAAGCGTATTCGGCTGTGACGGTTTTAGCGAGAACATACTGTAATAGCTTGCCACACCATAAACAACGCCTTTGTTTATTTTTAAATATTGAGCAACTGCCTCTAATGCTTTTTCACTTATGTATTTGTCGGGTTCGGCTTCTTTTATTTCATGAAGAATAGCAATAAGGTATTGCTTATCTTTAGGATATTTCAGAAGAATTTCATCGGTTTTTCGCATGTGTTATTGTTTTGGTATCATCCTGCGCTCCCATTTTGTGAGGTCATCGATGGAATTGATATTTGCAAAGCTATCGTTTTTAGGAATGTCCCAATATCTGGTATTTACCAAATCCAGCATTTCACGAATTGCGGGGTGGTTATTTTGCGACAGCACTTTTGCTGCCGGTTCAACGCATGATTGACTATAGATAGCGTGGAGTGGTTCTATGCCATTTTTATGACGGGGAACGAGCGCATCCTGTCCGGCATGCAATTGCCGAATCTGTTGCAGGATGAATGCAATATCCAGCTTCGGAAGGTCGCATGCAAAAATAAAAACATACCCGGTGGTGTTTATCAATGCCGCATGTATTCCGGCAAGCGGCCCCTTTCCGGGGAAGGTATCCGGAACTATCTTGTCTATTCCAAAGCCATTATAGAGTTTTTGGTCCTCGTTGGAAACCAGCAGTATTTCTGCAAATACAGGCCTAAGTACTTCGAACATACGACCCAAAAGAGTTGTTCCTTCAAAGGAAATAAACTCCTTGCGTATATTGCCCATGCGTGACCCTTTTCCGCCTGCAAGAATTGCTGCCGAGATATTCATGAAATCTAATTTCTATAAAAATACGAAGAAATACTCCAAAATCCGCAATGATAATTGTCAAGCTGCCGGCATTAAACATATTGAAATGAAGAATATTCGCTTAAAAGGTAAAAACGATGAATTGTTTTTCGGAAATAAGAGCAAAAAAACGTAGAAATATACTTGAAAATTTACAATTAATAATATATAATGTATGTGTCTAACAGACTATAAAACAAAACTATACGGCGATGAAAAAAATAAATATGTTAAAGTTCTTGTGTGGAAGTAATTACTATCTTAATTTTGTCTAAATAAAAATAAAAAACGCATAGGAAGATGAATAATCTAATACGTCATAATTTACATTATAAAGTCACTAGCATTGAGATGTTCAATTTCATGACGGCCGGACGCCGGGCATGATTTTTTTTTGCTCAAATTTACAATTTAGAAACATTCCAAATAAGCATTATTTATTAGCAGTATCAATTTAAAATTATCCAACATGAAATCAATAACATACTTTTTTCTGGCGACTTTCATTAGTCTCTTGACGATATTCCAGTCGTTCGCACAGATTCCGGTTCAGACAAATGTGGAAGCAGTTACCGGTAGAGATATCTTCAATACTATTAGGGTTAATAGTCCGAACGGTAATGCAGATAAATCCTCGCAACAGGGGCAGAATCAAATGAAAGCAATTCCTGCAATCTCTGTCACACCGATTGGAAGCACCCCTTATACGCCAACAACCCTTGTCCAAAATGTCTTGGTATCAGGCTGTTTGCAGGCTTCTAATGTTGTTTATACCGGAAGCCAAGCGGCCTTGGGCTCATTTAGTGCTAACGGCTCCGGATTTCCTCTGAGTAGCGGTATTTTGCTGGCTACCGGGAATGTAACCAATGCTGCAGGTCCTAACACATACACAAACCGGACTACTGAACTTGGCACTGCAGGTGATGCCGACTTAAATATTATTACCGGTGCAAATTCAACAATGGATGCATCTGTATTAGAATTTGATTTTATTCCTGCAAGTAATACCGTGGAGTTTAAATATGTTTTCGCTTCAGAAGAATATCCCGAATGGGCATGCAGCAAATTTAATGATGTGTTCGCATTTCTTTTAAGCGGTCCCGGTATTGCCGGTGGGCAAGGATTTAGCAACAATGCAAAAAATATTGCTTTGTTACCGGATAATGTTACTGCCGTTACTATTAATAATATACATATTAATGGATGGAATCAAACGGTTGAATCAAGTCACAACCCTTCAACGTGCCCTGATAAAAATGCCAGCTATTATATTGATAATACTGGCGGAACAGCTATTGAATATGACGGATATACTGTAGTTTTAACAGCCAGGTGGACAGTTACTCCATGTCAGACTTATCATATTAAGCTAGCAATCGCCGATGTGTCTGATAAAAAATGGGATTCCGGTGTTTTTATAGAAGGAAAGAGCTTTACTTCCAATCCGGTTACGATGACAAATTTTGATTTAAACAATCATGCAACCGATGATGTTTATGAAGGTTGTAATTATAATTTTGTTTTTGCTCGTAATGGCGGAAGTAATGCAACACCACTTACTATTAATTATACGCTTTCAGGCTCGTCAACTGCTGCTGATTATACTTTTCCGACAGGTTCAGTAACCATCCCGGCAAATGTTAACTCGGTTACAATACCGTATTCTATTATTTCTGATGCTATAGCCGAAGGCGCCGAAACATTGACGATATCAATTGGGAATGGCTGTCCGTGTAATCAGAATACGATTATCAAAACTCTTACTTTACACGACCATTTTACATTTACTACTGCTGCAACTGATATCAGTTGCAATAATGCTAATAATGGCGTCATTACCGTAACCGCTACGGGTGGCACATTGCCCTACCGATATTCATTAAATGGTGGACCTTATCAGCTTTCAAATGTTTTCCCAAGTCTTTCTGCCGGATCATATATAGTTTCTGTAAAGGATACTAATAGTTGTGCATTAAGCAGCGCTTCAATAACAATTAATAATCCTTCAGCAGTTACAGCAACAGCAAGCGGTTCATCACAGGTCAGCTGCCACAATGGGAGTGATGCTTCAATAACTGTATCAGCAAGCGGAGGAACCGGACCTTATACATATTCTTTAAACGGAGGTGCTGCTCAGTCATCAAATGTGTTCAATGGCCTTTCAGCCGGAAGTTACACATTAGTAGTTAAAGACTCGAAAGCATGTACATTTACTTCATTGGCTCCGATTGTAATTTCAAATCCTGCTGCTTTATCAGCAACAGCTGTTGGTTCAGCTCAGG